>NZ_JBFAIC010000031.1:89437-117741 GCF_040654515.1 Dactylosporangium sp. NPDC050688 | reverse complement strand
GGGCGCGGCCGGTCTGATCCACGCCGCGGCGACCCCGGGCAGCAAGGGCTTCGCGGTCCCGGACACCGCCAAGGAACTCGTCGACGCCTGAACGAACACACCACCACGAAACCCGGGCCTCCACAGGGAGGCCCGGGTTTTCGGGCGTCGCAGGTCCGTCAGGTACCGGTTACGATGTGCGCTCGACGGGTGGGCCAAGGTGAAGGACGACGGGTGACGGCGATCAGCGGGCACGTCCGCGCCGGCGTCCGGTGCCTGCACGCGGCACCGGCACTGATCGCCGGTGTGCTCGGTTGCTTCGGCGCCCACGTGCTGGCCGGCCGGTTGCTCGCGCACACCCACGACGCCGCGCACGGCATGGCCGCCGGTGTGCCGCACATCCACGACCGGCTCGCGGCGTCCGCGGTGCTGGCCGGCTGCCTGGTCCTGGTCTCACTGGCGGCCGCCGTCGCCGCGGCCGGGCGCCGCGGCGCCACCCGTGCGGCCGTCATGTGGGCGAGCGCGCTGTCGATCCTCGCCTTCGTCGTCATCGACCGGGTGCCGTGCGGCGAGGCGTTGCGGCCCTCGTCACCGCTGCTGCTGCTCACCGGGATCGCCGTGCACATGTGCGTCGGCGCCGGCGTCGGGCTGCTCTGGTGGCGCTGGCTCGACGGGGTCCGGCCGGCCGTCACCGCCGGCCCGCCCGACCTGCCGATCCCGGCGCGGCGCGGCCGGACGCCGCGGCGGGCCGAGCGGCTCCGGCGGCGCTGGTGGGTGTCGCCGATCGCCGGGCGCGCCCCGCCCCGCTGCACCGTGTGAGACAGCGAACCGCCGCCCTCGCCGGTCCTGCGCCGACCGGACCCCTTTCGCCGCACACGGATGCGCTGCCGCCCGCCGGTCGACCCGTCGACCCGGCCCGGTGTCGTGCGGCGCCGACAGCATCGGGAGCACGCATGCCACTCGACGACAGCGACAACAACGACAACAGGGACGACGACTCAGCCGGGGTGCCGGGCTCAGGGGCGATGATCCTCATCGGGGTGATCGGCATCCTGGTCATCGTCGGCTTCCTGTACTCCGTGATGGCGCAGTAGGCGCGGCGGCCGCCCGGCACGGCGCACCGAGTCACCCGGCACCTCCGTGCCCGGCGCACACGGGTCGTCCGGCTCTGGCTGTACGGCTCAAGGCAGCGCAGCCTGGGAAGTGACCCCCCGGCGGTGCCGTCGTGCCCGCATCCGCGGACGCGGCACCCGGCCGGCCGGGACGGCGCTGATGGAGGGAGGGCCGTGCGGTGTGGTGGTGGCAGCGGCGGGAACAGGTGCTGTTCGTAGCGACCGGGCTGCTGACGGTGGCCGGCGTCCTCGGCTGGACGGCCGGCCGCGCCGGCATCGCGACGGCGGTCTGGACGGCCGCAACGTTGACCGGGTTGCTGTACTCGACGGGCTCGCTGGTGGCCGCGGTACGCGACCGCCGGCCGAGCGTGGACGTGATCGCGTGGCTGGCGCTGGCCGGCTCCCTGGCGGTCGGTGAGGCCTTCGCCGGCGCGGTGATCGCGGTGATGCTGGCCAGCGGCGCGCTGCTGGAGGCGCGCGCCGCGGCGCGGGCGCGGCGGGAGCTGCACGCGCTGGTGGCGCGGGCACCGCGCACGGCGCGGCTGCAGACCCCGGACGGGGTGCTCGAGGTGCCCGTCGGCCGGGTGGCGGTCGGTGACCGGCTGCTGGTGGGCTCGGGTGAGATCGTCCCGGTCGACGGCCGGTTGCTGGACGAGGCGGTGCTGGACGAGTCCGCGTTGACGGGTGAACCGCTGCCGGTGACCCGCCGGGCCGGCGACGACGTGCGCAGCGGGGTCGTCAACACCGAGGCACCGGTCGGGCTGGTGGCCACCACCACGGCGGAGGCGTCGACCTACGCGGGCGTGGTGCGGCTGGTCGAGCAGGCACAGGCCGGCAGCGCCCCGTTCGTGCGGGTCGCCGACCGCGTCGCCGTCGCGTTCGTGCCGGTGACGCTGCTGCTGGCCGTGGCCGCGTGGATGCTGGCCGGGGACCCCACGCGGGCGGTGGCGGTGCTGGTGGTGGCGACGCCGTGCCCGCTGCTGCTGGCCGCACCGATCGCGATCATGTCGGGGTTGTCCCGGGCGGCGCGCGGCGGGGTGATCGTCAAGGGCGGCGGCGCGCTGGAGCGGCTCGCGACCGGGAAGGTGCTGCTGTTCGACAAGACCGGCACGCTGACCGGCGGCAGGCCGGCCCTGACGGACGTGGTGACCCCGCCCGGCGGGATGGACGCCGACGAGGTGCTGCGCCTCGCGGCCGGCCTGGAGACGGCGTCCGCCCATGTGCTGGCCGGGGCGATCGTGAGCGCGGCCCACGACCGCGGCCTGCGGGCCGGCGCTCCCGACCAGGTGCGTGAGGTGCACGGCTACGGGGTCGAAGGGGTCGTCGACGGCCGGCAGGTCCGGCTGGGCAAGCCGGGTTGGATCGTCACCGGGCAGGCGCCGGGGTGGGTGCGGCACGCCCGCCGGCGGGCGGCCCTGGACGGGTCGCTGGCGGTGTTCGTCGCGGTGGACGGCGCACCGGCCGGCGTGCTGCTGCTGGAGGATCCGGTGCGGCCGCAGTCGCCACGGATGGTGCGCGCGTTGCGCGGCGCCGGCATCGCCCGGGTCGTGCTGGTCACCGGTGACCGCGCCGAGACCGCCGAGGCGGTGGGTCGCGTGGTGGGCGTCGACGCGGTCCACGCGGAGTGCGACCCGGCGGACAAGGTGGCGCTGGTGCATGCCGAGCAACGGCACGGACCGACGGTCATGGTCGGTGACGGCATCAACGACGCTCCGGCCCTGGCCGCCGCCGGGGTGGGGGTCGCGCTCGCGGCGCGCGGGGCGACGGCGTCGGCCGAGGCCGCCGACGTGGTGCTCACCGTGGACCGGATCGACGCGCTCGCCGACGCGATCCTCATCGCCCGCCGGTGCCGCAAGGTCGCCGCGGCGGCGGTCGGCGCCGGTATGGGTGCGTGCGCCGTGGCGATGGTGGTCGCGGCCGCCGGCTATCTGCCTCCGGCGGTCGGTGCGGTGCTCCAGGAAGGCATCGACGTCGCCGCGATCGGCATCGCGCTGACCGCGCTGCTGCCGGTACGCCTGCACACGGTCGCGATGCGCCCGGCGGACGTCGCGGTGGCGCGCCGTCTGTACACCGAGCACCGCGGCGTGCGGGACCTGGTGGAGCAGGTCCGGACGGTGGCCGACGACCTGCTGGATCCGCCGTACCAGCTGGAACCCGTACAGGCGCTGCTGGCCAGGCTGCAGAGCGAGCTGCTGCCGCACGAACGGGCCGAGGAGGCGCAGCTGTTGCCGATCATGAGCCGGGCGCTGGGCGGGACCGGGGCCGCCGGTGCGCTCAGCCGGACCCACGCCGAGATCGAGCACCAGGTCAGCCGGCTCCGCCGGAGCCTGGAGGACCTGGCCGACACCGCCCAGCCAGAGGACGTCGTCGACGTGCGGCGGGTGCTGTACGGGCTGTACGCAGTGCTCCGGCTGCACAACGCCCAGGAGGAAGAGGACGCGTTCAGCCTCATCCCGGCCGAGGCTTCAGCTGAGCCCCCGGTGGAGACCCCGGCTGGGCCGCGCCGGTCGGTGCCCGCCGGGTAGCCGCCAGCCGGAGCCGGATACCCCCGGGGGTGTGTGAGATATGCCGCGCCCGGGCCCGTTGACGCCGCCACCGGCCGCGTTATGGTTGGCGTATACCCCAGGGGGTATCCAAACCGGAGGTTTCCGGGGCGTAACCGGAGGTTTCCGGGGCGTAAGCGGTGGCAGAGGACCAGAGCGCGACCGCGCCGCGCCCCGGACCCGCCGCGCTCCGGGCGACGTCCGGGCCGGCTGTCCGAAAGGAACGATCCCGTGCCGCACATCCTGCCGATCGACACCGCGACCCTCGGCGACCGCAGCTACCTCGTCCACGACGGGCGGGTCGCGTTCGTGGTCGACCCGCAGCGCGACATCGACCGGGTCCTGGACCTCGCCGCCGCCGAGGGCGTGGTGATCACCCACGTGTTCGAGACCCACATCCACAACGACTACGTCACCGGCGGCTTCGCGCTCGCCGCGCGCACCGGCGCCGCGTACCACGTCAACGCCGACGACCCGGTCGCCTTCGACCGTGTCCCAGTCCGCGACGGGGACGTTGTCGCCGTCGGCGGGTCGATGACCGTGGAGGTGCTCGCCACCCCCGGGCACACCTTCACCCACCTGTCCTATGCCCTGCGCGAGCACGGCGAACCGGTGGCGGTGTTCTCCGGCGGCGCGCTGCTGTACGGCTCCGTCGGCCGGCCCGACCTGCTCGGGCCCGCCCACACCCACGACCTCGTCCGGCACCAGTACGCCTCCGCGCGGCGCCTCGCCGGCGTCGTGCCCGACACCGCCGCGCTGTACCCGAGCCACGGGTTCGGCAGCTTCTGCTCGGCCACGCAGAGCGACGCCACCGCGTCCACGATCGGCCATGAGAAGCGGGTCAACCCGGTGCTCCTCAGCGATGAGCAGACGTTCGTCGACGAGGTCCTGGCCGGCCTGGACGCCTGGCCCGCGTACTACGCGCACATGGGCCCGCGCAACGCCGCCGGCCCCGGCGAGCCGGACCTCACCACGCCGCAACGCGCCGACGCCGGGCAGTTGCGCGCCCGCCTCGCCGCCGGCGAGTGGGTCGTCGACCTGCGCAACCGGGTCGCGTTCGCCGCCGGCCACGTCGCGGGCACGCTGAACTTCGGCCTCGACGGCAGCTTCGCCACGTACCTCGGCTGGCTCATCCCCTGGGGGACCCCGCTCACCCTGCTCGCCGAGACCGCCGAGCAGGTCGCCGAGGCGCAGCGCGAGCTCGTCCGCATCGGCATCGACCGGCCGGCGGCCCACGCCACCGGGGCGCCCGCCGGCTGGAGCGCCGGACCGCTGGCCTCGTTCGCCAGGGCCACGTTCGCCGACCTCGCCCAGGTCCGGCACCACCGGCCGGTCAGCGTGCTGGACATCCGCCGCGACCTCGAGGTCGCCGCGGCACGGATCGACGGTGCCGTCCACGTACCGCTGCACCAACTGCTCGACCGTCTCGGCGAGGTGCCCGACGGCGAGGTCTGGGTGCACTGCGCCGGCGGCTACCGGGCGTCGATCGGTGCCTCGATCCTCGCCGCGGCCGGCCACCGGGTCGTCGCCGTCGACGACGCGTTCGACCGTGCCGCCGCCGCCGGACTGCCCGTCGCCACCGCGACGCGCGAGCCGTCCATGGCCGAGCGCTGACACCGCGCCCCACCGGACGGGCGCCGGCGTGCGCCCGTGATCCCGACCTGCCCCGATGAGGAGCCATGAGCACAACCGACCCCAGCCGTCCCGCCACCCTCGACGTGCCCACCCTGCGTCGCATGCTCGACGCCGGCGCCGCGCCGCGGATACTCGACGTGCGGACCCCCGGCGAGTTCCAGACCGGTCACATCCCGGGCGCCTACAACGTCCCGCTCGACCTGCTGCGGGAGCACCGCACCGAGCTTCTCGCGCACCTCGACGAGGAGGTCGTGCTCGTCTGCCGCTCCGGCGCCCGGGCCGACCAGGCCCGGCAGACCCTCGGCCGGGCCGGGCTGCCGAACCTGAAGATCCTCGGCGGCGGGATCGTCGCCTGGCAGGCCGCCGGCGCGCCGGTCAACCACGGCAGCCCTCGCTGGGACCTCGAACGGCAGGTGCGCCTCGTCGCCGGCGGGGTCGTCCTCGCCAGCGTCCTGCTCTCGGTGGCGGTGCCCGGCGCGCAGTGGGTCGCCGCCGCGATGGGTGCGGGGCTCACCGTCGCCGCGCTCACCAACACCTGCGCGATGGGCCTGCTGCTGTCCCGGCTGCCGTACAACCGGGGTGCGGCCTGCGACCTGGACACCGTCGTCGGGCAGCTCCGCGGCGCCGCGGAGGCCGGTGGGCGGCCGTGACCGCGCTGGTGCTGACCGTCGCGCTGGCCGGCGCCATCGGCGTCAGCCTCGGCCTGCTCGGCGGCGGCGGGTCCATCCTGGCCGTCCCCCTGCTCGTCTACGTCGCCGGGCTGCCCGCCAAGGAGGCCATCGCCACCTCCCTGCTCGTCGTCGGCGCCACCAGCGCCGTCGCCGTCATTCCCCACCTGCGCGCCGGTCGGGTCCGCTGGCGCACCGGCCTCATCTTCGGCCTGGCCGGGATGGCCGGTGCCTACACCGGCGGCCGCGTGGCCGCGTACGTCCCCGCCGGTGTCCTGCTCGCCGGGTTCGCGCTGATGATGCTGGCCACCGCCGCCGCGATGATCCGCGGCCGGCGCGGCGCCGCCGGCGAGCCGGTCCCGCACGAGCTGCCCCTGCTGCGGGTCGTCGTCGACGGGGTCGTGGTCGGGCTCGTCACCGGTCTCGTCGGCGCCGGCGGAGGCTTCCTCGTCGTGCCCGCCCTCGCGCTCCTCGGCGGCCTGGCCATGCCGGTCGCGGTCGGCACCTCGCTGGTCGTCATCGCCATGAAGTCCTTCGCCGGGTTCGCCGGCTACCTCTCCAGCGTCAGCGTCGACTGGGAGCTCGCCGTGGCCGTCACGCTCGCCGCCGCGGCAGGGAGCCTCCTCGGCGCCCGGCTCGCCGGGCGCATCCCCGCCGACGTGCTGCGCAAGGCGTTCGGCTGGTTCGTCGTCGCGATGGGAACCTTCGTCCTCGCCCAGCAACTGCCCGCAGGTGTACGCACCGACCCGGCGTTCATGGCGGCGCTCGGCACGGCCGCGGCCGTCGCGGCGGCGGCGCTCGTGGCGCGCCGGATGCGTCACGTGCGCCCGCCCGGCGAGCCCGGGGACCGGACGGGGACACTGGAGCACCAGGAAGCGGCCCCGTAGCCCGGGTGGTGACGTCCGGCACCGGTGCCGGACGTCACCGGCCGACACGACGGCGGCGGGTGCCCCCGGGGGTATCGTGGGGTCCCGGACGAAGGGAACGACGGCATGCAGATCGACGGCGACGCGCTCGGCGACGTGATCAAGCGCCTGCGGCGCGCCGAGGGGCAGATCCGCGGCGTGATCGCGATGCTCGAGGACGGCCGGGACTGCGCGGACGTCGTCACCCAGCTCGCCGCGGTGTCCAAGGCCCTGGACCGGGCCGGCTTCAAGATCATCGCCACGGGACTGCGGCAGTGCGTCACCGCGGAGCGCGAGGGCGAGGACCCCTCCATCGACGTGGCGCAGCTCGAGAAGCTCTTCCTCTCGCTCGCCTGACCGGGCGGGCGCCGCGCCCGCTGGCCGCGCTGCGGGCACGGGCGCGAGGAGCTCCGCGACGGCCTGCGCGTCCCGGGCGGCCCGGCCGGTGCGTCGTGGTCCTCATCGTGTCCTCCCATCGCCGGACCGTCGTGCATCTTCACCGTGCCGCGGGACGGTGAAGATGCACGGCGGAAGCGGTGCGGAGGGCGGCCGGAGGCCCGGGCGGGCCGCGCCGGTCAGCGCCCCGGATCGCGGGTCGACACCGCCGGCGTGCCGTCCCACACCGCCCGGGCGCCGGAGTCGCCGACCCGGTAGACCTGCACGAGGTTGGCCGCGGCGACGGCCACGGCGAGCACCGACAGGGCGATGCCGGACGCGCCGCGACCCGCCCGTCCGGACCGTGCGCGACGGCGCGTCCAGACCAGGGCCACGGCGACGGCGAGCAACGGCAGGGCGAGCCTGGACCCGTCCGAGGCGCGCGAGCTGATGCGCCGCTTCGCGCGCGGCAGCGGGCACGCCGACCGTGCGGGCCGCCGCTTCGGGCTGGGGCTCGCGCTGGTCAACGAGGTCGTCGAGGCGCACCGCGGGCACCTCGAGGTCACCGGTAGCCCCGGTCACGGCGCCCGGTTCGTCGTCGACCTTCCCGCCGTGCCGGCCGGTGACACGCCCGCGCCGGCGCCGGCCATGCCGCACCGCGACTGACGTGGGCACCCGTCCGCCGTCGAGCCTGCCGTGCCCGGCGGCCCGGTCCCTCAGAGCTCGCGGCGCTCGCCGAGGACGACCGCGCCTGCGAGGGCGGCGGCGGTGCCCACAACGGTGACGGCGGTCGCCGGCAGGTAGGAGCTGGGCGCCGTGCCGTCGACCAGCCCGGCCAGCGCGCCGGACAGGGTCGTCGGCAGCCACCGCCCGACGTCGCCGGCGCCGCCGAGGACGGCCATCGCCAGCAGCACCCCCAGCGTGACACCGGCGGCGGCGAGGACCCCGCGGACGACGGCCGCGGCCAGCGCGGTCGCCGCGACCGCGAACGCGAGGAACAGCGCGCCGAGCCCGATCCCGGTCAGCATCCGCGCCACCGGCGGTGGACCGAGCAGCACGCCCGTCTCGTACCAGGCGGCCAGCGAACCGAGCAGCAGCGCGGCGACCGCCGCGCCGGTGGTGACGACGTACGCGGGGACGATGACGTCCCGCACCCCGCTGACGCGGGTCCGCAGGAACACCGCCATCTCCCGGCGCGCGTCGACGGCGAATGCGGAGGCGGCGATCAGCACGACCACGATCAGCCCGACCTGGGAGATGTTGCCGACGTACTGCGCGATGCCGTCGGCCGGCCGCGGATCCGGCAGTTCGACGCGCACGCCCCCGGTGTCCACGGCGCCGAGGATGTCCTCGAGGTACCGCGCGGTCAGCGGCCCGGTGAGCCCGAAGAAGGCGTACACGCCGAGGAGCGCCACCAGCCGGCGGGTGCGGGTCAGGCGCAACCATTCCAGGCGCCACAGGTTCATGACGTCAGCTCCAGGAAGACGTCCTCGAGGTCGGCGGCCCGGGGGGCGAGGCTGATCACCCGGGCGTCGCAGGCGGCCAGTGCCCGCGGCAGCAGCAGCTCGGCCTCAGCGAGCGACCGCACCCCGACCCGCAGGGACTGCCCGTTGTCCTGCTCCACGGCGGTGACCCACGGCTCGGTGCGCAGCCGCTCGGCCACCCGGTCGACCGGTTCGTGCAGGCGCACCTGGTAGGCGGGGACGGCACGGCCGACGAGCAGGGCGTCGAGCGGCCCCTGGTAGAGCAGCCGGCCGGCGCGCAGGATCCCCACGGTGTCACAGACCTCCTGCACGTCGGCGAGGATGTGGCTGGACAGCAGCGTGGTCGCCGGCAGCCGCGCGATGAGGTCGAGGACCTCCCGCCGGCCGGCCGGGTCGAGGGCGGACGCCGGCTCGTCGAGCAGCAGCAGCTCCGGGTCGCCGACGACGGTGGCGGCGAGGCCGAGCCGTTGCAGCATGCCGCGGGAGTATCCGCCGACCCGGCGGTCTGCGGCGTCGGCGAGGCCCATGTCCTGCAGCACCGCGTCGATCCGGGACGCGGGGACCGGCGCGGCGACGAGCTGCCAGGCGAGCGCGACCACCTCCCGGCCGGTCAGCCACGGATCGAACTGCGGTGTGTCGGGCAGCAGGGCGACCCGGCGGCGCGGGCAGCCGCAGGAGATGGTGCCGGAGCTCGGGCGGCGCAACCCGGCGAGGATGGCCAGCAGTGTCGTCTTGCCCGCGCCGTTCGGCCCCACCAGCCCGTATACGGCGCCGTCCGGGACCGCGAGATCGACCCCGTCGAGCGCGACGTGATCGCCGTAGCGCCTGGACAGCGCGGCGGTCGACAGCATCATCGGTGATCCCTGCCGATCAGCAGGTACAGGATCCCGCCGAACGGGATCGACACGACACAGAGCAGTGCCCACACCCACTTCGGCAGGTGGCGCACCGGTGACCGGCTCAGGTCGTACAGGCAGTACCCGGCGAACCCGGCCGCGGCGAGCACGATCGGCGCCAGCGCCGCGACCGGGACGGAGCCGGTGGAGGCGAGGATTTCCACGTCCCCAGCGTCCGCCGCTTCGGCCGGCCGGGACAGAGTCGAAGGTCCCGGCCGCGACCGGGACCCGCACGCCGCACCGCCGGCGCGCGACGTGCCTAGTCGGCGGGCACGGCGCCGGCGGCCGGTTCGTTGTACAGGTCGAGCATCCGCATGCGGGTCGCCTGCATGCGCTCGACGACCACCTCGATGAGCCGCCTGGTCAACTCGTAGCCGAGCTCCGGCTCCGCGGCGCACATGGCGCGGATGCCGGCGGCGTCGAAGGCGATCGCGAGGACGGAGGTGTCCGCGGTCGCGCCGAAGTGCCAGCGGTACGGCGGGAACATCCACGACCAGCCGAGCACCTGCCCGGGGCCGATCGTCTCGAGCACCACGTCGCCCCGGCCGGGCAGGTGGGTGTCGAGGCTCACCAGGCCGTCGCGGATGAGCCAGAACCGGTCGGCCCGGCCGCCCTCGCGGAAGATGCGGGTGCCGGCGTGGAACGTGACGCGGTGCGAGTAGTGCGCCATGCGGTCGAGGAACCGGTCAGGTACACCGGCCATGAACGGGTGCGCGACGAGCAGGTCGTGTGCGGTAATCACTGATCTCACCTCCGCCTGGATGTGTGGTGGCGTCCGATTCCAGCAAACCCCGGCCGCCGGGGCCACCGGTAGGGCCGCTCGCCACGCCGGGCCGGGACCTACGGCCCTGCCCCGGGCCGCCGTCGCGCTGGCACCGCGGGGTCAGTCCGGCGGCCGCGGGTGGACGATCAGCACCGGGCACTCCGCGTGGTGCATGAGCTGCTGGCCGACGGACCCGAGGAGCAGCCCCGCGAAGCCGCCGTGCCCCCGGCTGCCCACGACGACCAGTTGAGCGGTGCGGGAGGCATCGATGAGCGCCGGTGCCGCGCGGCCGTTCGCGAGCAGCGGGCTGATCGTGACGGAGGGGTACTTCTCCTGCCATCCGGCGATCGACGCCTCCAGCACCTGCCGTTCGGTCGCCTCGATCACGCTGTACGGCAGCGCGGTGACCGCGGGCGGGACGTAGGCGCGCACGGCGAGCACCCCCGTGCCGCGCGAGCGGGCCTCCTCGAGCGCGACGCCGAGGGCGGCGTCGGAGCTGGCGGAGCCGTCGACCCCGACCACGACGGGGCCGTCGGTGGCGTCGTGCCGGCCCCGCACCACGACGACCGGCGTGCGGGCGTGGGTCGCGACCTGCAGACCGACCGAACCGACGAGCAGGTCGGTGAGCCCGCCGCCGCCCCGGTTGCCGACGACGAGCAGGTCCGCGCCGAGGCCGATCAGCGTCGGGGCGGGTGCGGCGTGGACCGCCGTGCCGGTGACGTCGATGCCGGTGCCCCGCCGGCGGATGTGGTCGACGATGTCGGCGACGAGCAGGTCCGCGCGCTGCTGCGCCTCAGCGATCATCTCCGTGACCGGCCCGTCGTACGCGGCGCCGGGCCAGGCCAGCTGGTAGGCGTACGCGACGTGCAGTCCTGCGCCGGTGCGCTCCGCCGCGGCGGCGGCCCAGTCGACCGCGTCACGGGCCTCGACCGATCCGTCGTAACCCACGACGATCCGCTGCGTGTGCATTGCATCCTCCTTCAGGGAGCGTCCGGGCCCGGACTGGAACCAGTCCCGTCGATGTGACAGGGGCGGTGGAACGGCACGGGCGGGACCTTCGACCCTCCGGCCGGGTCACGCCGCCCCGGGCGCCCGCTGCCGCCGCTGCCACGGCCGGGGCACCATGCACGCCGAGGCCGGACGCCTGGGACTGCCCGGCGCCGCCCGGCTGTAACCGATCCGCAGGATCATCTGCGGCCATCGGCGGCCGTCCGTACCGGCGAGCACCGTGCGCAGGTCCGGCAGCTCCAGCGCCTGCGTCATCGGCTGGACCGCGACGCCGCGGACGGTCGCCGTCAGCAGCACCCGCTGCAGCGCCTGGCCGCTGCGCAGCCACGCGGCGGGGTCGTCGCCGTCGCTGCACAGCATCAGCAGCTGCGGCGCCGCCTCGAACCGGGCGGTCTGCCGCTCGCCGTGCGGCACGGAGAGGCCGAAGTCGCGCACGGCGACGGCCGACATCGCCGGCCGCGGACCGAACGCCTGGGCGGGCACCCCGTCGTGCCGGGCACCGTCCGGCCCGGTCCACGCGATGATCTCCCGCCGGTACGCCGGATCGGCACGTTGCCGCGCGTCGGCGGTCCACGTCAGGCCGAGCACGGCATCGCGCCGGACCGGGTCCAGGGCGGTGAGCGCGGCACCGGTGCCGCCTGCGGCCGCCCGCAGCTGCTCGACCGTGCCGGCCGGGACGAGCGCACCGTGGTACGGCAGCCGGTTCGTCCGCCGGCGCGCGATCGCCGCCGCCAGCAGCCGTGTGCCCGGCGCGGGCATCCGCCGCTGCCCGAGCTCGACCCGGGCGACCTGGTCGGCGTCACCGGCCACCGGCACGAGCAGCGGGGTGTGCCCGGCGGCCGCGAGCGCCAGCCGCAGGTTGAACACGGCCGCGCCGAGGCTCAGGTACATGGCCCGCCGGTGCGGGTCGATCACGTCGAGCCCCCGGTCGTGATCGGCCAGCACGTCGAACCCGCCGTCGCGGACCCGGAACCGCCATGGCTGCGTGTTGTGGATGGACGGCGCGGCGACCGCGGCGCTCAGCCCGGCGGCGATCGTCCGGTCCGTCAACGGTCCGCTCATGAGGAACCTGCCTTCTCCGGGTGTGTGGTGTACGGGTGGACCCGGGCAGCGGGCCGGGCGACGACGACCGGGCAGTTGGCGTGGTGGACGGCGGCCTGGCTCACCGAACCGAGCAGCAGCCCGGTGAAGCCGCCGCCGCCGCGGGCGCCGACGACGAGCAGCTCCGCGCCCTTGGAGGCCTCGGCGAGCACACCGCCGGCGCGGCCGACGACCACGTCGAGCCGGACGTCGACCTGGGGGTACTTCTCCCGCCAGCCGGCCACCGACTCCGCGAGGGCCCGGTGCGCGCCGGCGACCGCGTCCTGCTCGCCGTAGATGGGTGCGGCGACGCCGTCACGCTGGCCGGCGACCTGCCACTGGCAGGCGTTGACCGCGGTGAGCCCGGCCGAGCGGAACGCGGCCTGCTCGAACGCGACCGCGAGGGCCAGGTCCGCGTCGTGGGAGCCGTCGACGCCGACGACGACCCGGCCGGCGTTCGGGCCATCGGGCCGCTCGCCGCCGCGGACGATCACCACCGGGCACGACGCGTGCGCCGCCAGCTCGACCCCGGTCGAGCCGACCAGCAGCGCGGCGAACCCGCCGAGGCCGCGGCTGCCGACCACGACGAGCGAGGCCTGCCGGGAGGCGGCCAGCAGCGCCGGGACGCAGAGCCGGTTCGTCGATCCGGTGCTGATCTGCAGGTCGCCGCCGACGTCGCGGGCGTGCGCGACGGCATCGGCGAGGATCTGCGCGGCGGTCTGTGGTGTGTCGGTCTCCGTGACGACCGGCAACGCGAGCCCGACCGGTGGGTACGCGAACTCCGGCCAGCCGTGCGCGTGGAGCAGGTGCAGCGGGCGGTGCCGCCGCGCGGCGTCGGCGGCGGCCCACCGCACCGCCCGAAGGCTGTCGGCCGAGCCGTCGACACCGACGACGACGGCGGTGGTCGCGATGGATGAGGTGGTCATGACGGCTCCTCGGGTCGGTCCTGCGTCGCCGGTGCGGCGGCATCGCCCGGATCGCCGGCGGCCTCTGCACTCACCATCGTCGCCGCGGCGAGTCGGCGGTAAGGCCGGAAGCCGGGCTGCGGGCAGGACCAAGGTCCCGAGATGCGGCCGGACCGCCGTCCGGGGCCGCGGCGGCGCATATGGCGGCCCGTGATGGGCAGAGCGCCGCGGTGCGACGGATGAACGCGTGGCGCGTGGAGGCGCCCGGCCCGATCGGCGGCGGCCCGCTGCGGATGACGGCGGCGCCGGTACCGGAGCCGGGGCCGGGCGAGGTCCTGCTCAAGGTGCGCGCCTGCGCGGTCTGCCGCACCGACCTGCACCTGGCCGAGGGTGACCTCCCGCCCAAGCGGCGCGGTGTCGTGCCCGGGCACGAGGTGGTCGGCGAGGTCGAGCGGCTCGGGCCGGACGCCGGCGACCTGCGGGTGGGGGAGCGGGTCGGGGTGGCCTGGCTGCGCCACACCTGCGGCACCTGCCGCTACTGCCGCCGCGGCGCGGAGAACCTCTGCCCGTTCTCGCAGTACACCGGCTGGGACGCCGACGGGGGATTCGCCGAGTACTGCGTCGCGCCGGCGCCGTTCGTGTACCGCATCCCGCCGCGGTACGACGATGTCCACGCCGCCCCGCTGCTGTGCGCCGGGATCATCGGCTTCCGGGCGCTGCGCCGGGCGGACCTCCCGCCGGGCGGCCGGCTGGGCCTGTACGGCTTCGGCGCGTCCGCGCACCTGGCCGCGCAGGTGGCGATCGCGCAGGGCGCCACGGTGCACGTGCTGACCCGCTCGGCGCAGGCCCGGCAGCTGGCGCTGGACCTGGGCGCCGCGTCGGCGGGTGACGCGGCGGCCGCGCCTCCGGAGCCGCTGGACGCGGCGATCCTGTTCGCGCCCGTCGGCGAGCTGGTGCCGGTCGCGCTGGCCGCGCTGGACCGGGGCGGCACGCTTGCCGTCGCCGGCATCCACCTGACCGACATCCCGGTGCTGCGGTACGCCGAGCATCTCTTCCAGGAACGGTCGCTGCGCAGCGTCACGGCCAACACCCGCCAGGACGGCCGGGACTTCCTGACCCTCGCCCAGGACCACCCGCTGCAGGTCACGGTCTCCCCGTATCCGCTGTCCGCGGCGGACCGGGCGCTGGCGGACCTCGCTGCGGACCGGGTGCGGGGCGCCGCGGTGCTGACGCCGGAGCACTGACCGTCACCGCACCACCGCGACGGGGCAGCCGGCGTGGTGGATCAAGGCCTGGCTGACCGAGCCCAGCAGCAGCCCGGCGAAGCCGCCCCGGCCACGGGAACCGACGACCAGCAGCTCGGCCCCGTGCGACAGGCGGGTGAGCACCGCGGCGGCGTTGCCGCGCACCGTCGTCTGGCGCACCTCGACGTCGGGGAACTTGCCGGCCCAGCCGGCGACGGACTCCGCGAGCGCCCGCCGCTCGTCGTCGCGCAGGTCGGCCCGGTCGTAGACGAGCGGCAGCATGTCGCCCGGTCCGGTGGTGTCCGGCCACATGTACGTGTGGACGGCGGTCAGCCCGGTACCCCGCGCCGACGCCTGCTCCAGCGCGAACCGCATGGCGTGGTCGGCGTCGTGCGAGCCGTCCACGCCGACGACGACGCGACCGGCCTCCGGGCCGGTGCCGTCGCCCGGCCGGACCACGACGACCGGGCAGGGGGCGTGCGCGGCGAGCTGCACGCCGACGGACCCGAGCAGCAGGCCGGTGAAGCCACCCAGGCCGCGGCTGCCGACCACGACGGTGCCGGCGTGCTGCGCCGCGTGCAGCAGCGCCGTGGCGGCCGACTCCACCGCCAGGGCGGTCGTGACCGGCACGTCGGCCGCGACCTGCCCGGCGCGGGCCACCGCGGCGGCCATGATGCGTTCGGCCGCCTCGCGGATGGCCTTGTGCAGCGCCGGTATCTGCTGGGAGCCGAGCGGCGGGTAGACGACCGGCCACGCGTACGCGTGGACGATGTGGAGCCGGCGGTGCCTGCGGGCGGCGTCCAGGGCGGCCCACTCCACGGCCGTCATGCTCTCGGGTGAGCCGTCGACACCGGCGACGACGTCGTACTGCTGCTCCATGGCCGGCCTCCCGCACACGTCCGCGGTCTCGATGCCTCCAGCGTCCCGCGGCGGGCCGCGATCGGCGAACGCCCGGACCGGCCGCGGCGGTTCAGCGGTCCAGCAGCCGGATCGTCACCAGCCGGTGGTCCACGTCCTGCGGGGCCCGGTGCCGGCGCTGGTAGACGGTCAGCGCGTCGTCGTAGCCGGGATCGCCGGGGGCGAGCGCCACGGCGTGGGCGTCGTGCGCCTGCCGGCGGATCGTGACGGTCGCCCTGCGCCCGACGCCGGTGAAGTTGCGCCACCAGCGTTTCAAGGAGGCGTGCGCGGCCAGGACCACGACCCGGTCGTGGTCCTCGGCGTACTCGACCGGCAGCGCGTGCCGGGCGCCGGTGACGGCGCCGGTGTAGGCCACCTCGCAGACGCGGCCGCTCAGCAGGCCGTGCAGGGGCGAGGCCAGCAGGCGCAGCACGGTCCGGTTGCCACCGCGGGGGCGGACGGCGGTGGTCATGACATCCACCCGCCGTCGGCGGTGATGACCGCACCGTTGACGTTGCTGGCCTCCGCGGAGCCCAGCCAGGCGATCAGCGCGGCGATCTCGTCGGGTTCCGCCATCCGGGTGGCCCGGGCGAACGAGCGCTCCAGCCGGTCGTACGCCCACTGCGATCTGGGGACCGCGGTCCTGCCGATGTTGGTGCGCACCCCACCGGGGCAGACGGCGTTGGCGCGGATGCCGTCCGGGCCGTACAGGTACGCCAGCGACCTGGTCAGCCCGATGAGGCCGTGTTTGGCCGACGTGTACGCGGTGCCGGCGACGGACCCGGTGAGCCCGCCGACCGACGACACGTTGACCACGGCGCCGCTGCCGGCCGCGCGCATCGCCGGGATGACCGCCCGGCACAGGCGCATCGGGCCGGTCAGGTTCACCGCGACGACCTGCTCCCACACGGCGTCGTCGAGGTCGGTGACGGGCAGGAAGCCGTCCATGATGCCGGCGACGTTCGCCAGCAGGTCCGCCGGCTTGCCCTGCAATGCCGCGACGACCCGGTCGACGTCGGCCTGGACGGTGATGTCCGCGGTGAGCAGCGTGGCCTGGTGGCCGTCGGCCGCGAGCAGCTTGCCCGTCGCCTCCAGGCCGGCGGCGTCGATGTCGCAGCCGACGACGGTCGCGTCCTCGGCCGCCAGTCGCAGGACGGTCGCCTGCCCGATGCCGGATCCCGCGCCCGTGACCAGGGCGACCCGTCCGGTGTACCGCTGATGCGTCATGTCGATCCCTCCCAGGGTGACGGGCGGCGTGAACGACACCCGCCGCGGCGGGGGCATCCCGGTGCGGTGACCATCTTGGTGATGGCGAACCTGACGGCCCGACCCGCCGTCCATATGTTCCGCCCGCCGGGACCCCTGCGCCGCGTAGCGGGTGTCGCACCTGCAACCTTCCCCGCCGCCGCAGGGGAACGGCAGGGGAAATGGTCCCGCCCGCGGCGGGTCGTGCGGCCCTGGGACATCGACCCGCACGGTGCCAGGGTGCGGGCATGGCCGCTATCGTCGTGCAGGACCTGCGTCGTGACTACGGCGCGCTGACCGCGGTCGACGGGCTCAGTTTCGACGTGGCGGAGGGGGAGCTCTTCGCGTTGCTCGGTCCCAACGGTGCGGGCAAGACCACGACCGTGGAGATCCTGACCGGCCACCGGCGCCGGAGCTCGGGTGACGTCAGGGTCCTGGGCTTCGACCCGCAGACCGGTGGCCGGGCGTACCGGCAGCGGATCGGCGTCGTGCTGCAGAGCGCCGGCTTCGAGGAGGACTTCACCGTCCGCGAGCTGGTCGACCTGCAGCGCAGGCTGTACCCGCGGGTGTACGGGACCGACGCGGTGATCGACCTCGTCGGCCTGGCCGACAAGCGCGACGCGCGGGTGAAGGTGCTCTCCGGCGGCCAGCGCCGCCGCCTCGACCTCGCGCTGGGCATCGTCGGCGCGCCGGACCTGTTGTTCCTCGACGAGCCGACGACCGGGTTCGACCCGGCGGCGCGCCACCACGCGTGGGCGCTGGTGCGGCGCCTGCGGGAGTTCGGCACGACGGTGCTGCTCACGACCCACTACATGGACGAGGCCGAGCATCTCGCGGACCGGGTCGCCGTCGTCAAGGCCGGCCGCCTGGTCGCGCTCGGCCGCCCCGGCGAACTCGGCGGCACCGCCGGTGAGCACGTGCTGCGCTTCGAGTTGCCGGCCGGTGTGCCGTGTGCCGACCTGCCGGCACTGTCCGGCCGGACAGTGCCGGCAGGTCCGGGCGACGGCGCCGCGGTGGTCGTGCACACCCGCGACCCGTTGCGCGACACCCACGCGGTGACCGGGTGGGCGGTCGAGCGCGGGCTGGTGCTGTCCGGGCTGACGCTCACCCGGCCGACGCTCGAGGATGTCTACCTGCAGCTGACCGGTGACGGCGATGACCACGGTTGACCGCCCGGTGGCGGTCCCCCTCGCGTCCCCCCGCGCATGGCCGAGCGCGGGCGCGACCGCCGCGCTCACCGTCCACGCGCTGCGGGCCTTCACCCGCAGCCCGATGTCGGCGTTCTTCACCATCGCGTTGCCGCTGTCGTTCTTCCTCATCGTCAACGCGATCGTCGGCGACACGCCGGTGACAGACGGCGGTGCGGTGCGGGTCAGCCAGTTCCTGGTGGCGCCGTTCGCGGTCTTCGGCACCGTCGAGGCCGTGTTCTGCGTGCTGGCGACCGACCTGGCCGTGCTGCGGGAGGCCGGCGTGCTCAAGCGGCTGCGGGGCAGCCCGGTCCCGGCGTGGAGCGTGCTGTCGGCCCGGGTCTGCGCCGCCGTGCTGGTGGCCCTGTCGTCCGTCGCCCTGCTGGTCACGGTCGGTGTGCTGGGCTACGACGTGCAGATCGTGTGGCGCAAGGCGCCGGCCGCGGTGGCGGCCCTGGTGCTCGGGACCGCCTGCTTCGCCGCGCTCGGCCTCGCCCTGGTGGGGCTGACCCGCAGCGCGCTCGCGGCGCAGACGGCGAGCAACGGTCTGCTCATCCCGGTGGCGTTCATCTCCAACGTCTTCATGGTCGGAGCCGACCTGCCGGCGCCGCTGGCGTGGGCGGGTCGCATCCTGCCGCTGCGCCACTTCGCCGACGCCGTGTCCGCCGCGTTCGACCCGGTGGCCGCCGGATCCGGGTTCCGCCCCGGTGATCTGGCGGTGATGGCGGTGTGGGGAGCCGCCGGGGCGGTGGTGGCCGGCCGCCGGTTCGGCTGGGAGCCGCGGCAGCGCGCCCGTACCCCGGTGCCGCGCCCCGCGGTCGCCGCGGCACCCGGGCCGGTGCCCGCGCTGGCGGCGGCCGCCGTGCGACCCGTCGAGCCGGGGCCGGTCCGGATGGTCGGCGTGCAGGTGAGGGCCGCGTTCATCGCCATGCGGCGCGACGCCCTGGCGGTGTTCTTCGCCGCCGCGTTCCCGGTCATGCTCCTGCTGCTGTTCCCCGCGGTGCTGCCGGACGCCACGTTCGAGGCGATGCCGCTCGGGACGTTCATGGTGCCGTCGATGGTCGCCTATTCGATCGCGGTCACGATGTACGTGAACCTGCCGGCCGCCGTGGCGCAGGCGCGGGACCGGGGTGTGCTGGACCGGCTGCGCGGCAGCCCTGCCCCACTGTGGACCTTCTACGCCGGCCGGGCCGCCGCGGCCGGGCTGAGCGCCGCCGGCACCGCCGTGCTGCTGGTCGCGGCCGGTGCCCTCGGCAACGGCTACCGCCCCGACCCCGCGCGGCTGCCGGCCGCGGCGCTGGCGTTCCTCGCCGGCGTGGCCTGCTGTGCCGCTCTGGGGTTCGCGCTGGTGGCGTGGCTGCGCGCGGGTCAGTACGTCGCGGCGGTGGCGCTGGGGACGCTGCTGCCGCTGAGCTTCATCTCCGACGTCTTCGTGGTGGGCACCGGCGGTCCGCTGCCGCCCGCGCTGCGGTACACGGCGGACGTGTTCCCCCTCAAGCACCTGTCCCGGGCCATGATCGACGCCCTGGGACCGGCCGGCGCCGGCAGCGGTGTCGCCTGGACGCACCTCGGCGTCCTGGTGGCCTGGACCCTGGCCGGTGCCCTCCTGGCGGCCCGTCCCCGCCGACCGGGCTGAGTTCGGACCTGACCACCGCACGGTTGTGTGAGCTGCCCGGCGTCCGGCCCGTGGGGCACGCCGCGGGGCCCCGGCCGGACGCCGGGGCCCCGCGGGCGGTCCGGTTCAGCCGGTCTTCCTGACCGGCTTGACGGTCTCGACGGTGACCGGGATGTGCCGGCCGGTCGGGTGCGGCTCGCCGACGGCGACGGTCACCTCAAGGATGCCGTCCTTGTACACCGCCGACAGCGTGTCGTCCTTGGCCCCGGGCGGCAGCGGGACGGTGCGGTGGAACGTGCCGTAGCGGAACTCGGAGTGTCCCTTGTCCCGCTGGGCCTCGGCGCGGGTGACGGTCAGCCGCAGGACGCCGTCGGCGTAGGTGATGTCGACGTCCTTGGCGGGGTCGATGCCGGGCAGTTCCGCCCGCACCGTGTACCGGTCCTCGTCGAGGTCGTCCTCGATGCGGATCGCCGGTTCCGTGAACGGGAACCAGGACGGCCCGTTCAGGTCGAACGACATGAGTGGAGCGGTGCGCAGTCTGGTGGCCAGCATGGTGATCCTCCTCCTTCTCCGGAGTCCAGCTCAGCACTGCGGACCGAGCGGCACGCGGGGCGTTGGTCCCGGCGGACCCGTATCGAAAGGCCCGGATCTCAGCGGGTGGTGAGCAGCTCGGACCAGTCGCGGCGGGGGCTCGCCGGCGCCGGCAGGGCGTAGCCGATGCGCAGGATCATCTGCGGGAACCACGGGTCGGCGGGGTCGGCGATGACCCGGCGCAGCCGTGGGACCTCCAGCACCTGGGTCATCGGCTGCACGGCCAGGCCGCGCACCGTGGCGGTGAGCAGGACGCGTTGCATGGCCTGCCCGGCGCGTACCCGCGCGGCACGCCCGTCGCTGCGGCTGCTGAGCACGACCAGCTGCGGGTGCGGCTCGAAGCCGGCGGCCGGGCGGCCGGGGGCGGCCGGTCCGGGGTCGAAGTCCCGCAGCGGCAGCCTGCCCTCCGCGTCGAGGGGGCCGAACAGCGCCGGTGGGATGCCGTCGCGCCGGTCGGGGTCGGCGGCGGTCCAGGTCGCGAGCTCGCGCCGGTACGCCGGGTCGCGGCGCTGGGCGGCGTCGGCGGTGACCATGAGCGCCAGCAGCGCGTCGCGCCGGGCCCGGTCCAGCACGGTCAGCTCGGCGCCTTCCGTGGCCGCCGCCGCCCGCAGCTCGTCGAGGATCCGGGCGGGGACGACGGCCCGGGCGTACGGTCCGCGGTTGGTGTGCCGCCGGAACACCGCACCGCCGAGAGCGCGCAGCCCGGGACCGGGCCGGCCGGAGCGTCCCGGCTCGACCCTGGCGACGGTGACGCCGTCGGCGGGGAACGGCCGCAGCACCGGCAGCCGGCCGTCCAGCGCCATGGCCAGGCGCAGGTTGAACACGGCGGCGCCGGCGCTCAGCAGCATCGAGCGGTGGTCGCGGTCGATGACCCGCAGCCGGCGGGCCGGGTCGGTGCGCACGTCGATCCCGCCGTCGTGGACGCGGAACCGCCAGGGCTGCGTGTTGTGGACCGACGGCGCGGCGACCGCCGCGTCGAGCCAGCCACCCGTCGTCTCGTCGTCCGCTCGCAGCGCCATGGCCGGTCATCTCCACCGTGTCGCGGGTCCTGCCTGCGGTTGCCAGCCTCGCCGCGGCCGGGCCGGGCGGCGAGAGGCGTTGGTCTCGCGGTGGCGTGCCGATGGTCCCGGGTGCGGCGCGGGCGGTCAGGCCGGGTCGAGCGCGGCGCGGACCCGGTCGATCAGGACGTCCTCGGAGAACGGCTTCTCCACGAGGATCACGCCGGGGTCGAGCGTGCCCTGGGAGGCGAGCACCGGCTGGGCGTAGCCGGACATGTACAGCACCCGGATGCCGGGGTACCGGTCGCCGAGCTTCGCCGCCAGTTCCTTGCCGAGCATGTGCGGCATGATCACGTCGGTGAGCAGCAGGTCGACGGGCTGGGTGCTGTGCTCGGCGAGCTTGAGCGCCTCGGGGCCGCCGTCCGCGGCGAGGACGTGGTAGCCGTTGCGGCCGAGGATGCGGCAGATGACCTCCCGCAACGCGGCCTCGTCCTCGACGACGAGGACCGTCTCGCCGCCGTGGCTGCGCGGGCTGGCGGCGGCGGGCTCCTCCACGGCCGCGGGCTGCCGGTCGGTGGCGGGAAGGTAGGCGCTGAACGCGGTGCCGGCGCCGGGGCTGGACTGGATCTCGGCGGTGCCACCGGCCTGGGTGATGATGCCGTACACGGTGGCCAGCCCGAGTCCGGTGCCCTTGCCCTTGGGCTTGGTGGTGAAGAACGGCTCGAAGACGCGTTCGGCGATCTCCGGCGGGATGCCGGTGCCGGTGTCGCCGACGCGCAGCTTCACGTACCGGCCGGCGCGCAGGTTCGGGCGTTCGGCGGCGCCGTCGACGGTGATGTTGACGGTGTCGATGCTGAGGGTGCCGCCGTCGGGCATCGCGTCGCGGGCGTTGACCGCCAGGTTCACCAGGACCTGTTCGAGCTGGCCGGGGTCGGCCAGGACCGGCCACAGCCCGGCGGTGAGGGTGGTGTGGAGCTGGATGTGCTCCCCGAGGGTGCGTTGCAGCAGGCTCTCGACCTCCGCGACGACCGCGTTGAGGTCGAGGACCTGGGGGCGCACGACCTCGCGCCGTCCGAACGCCAGCAACTGGTGCGTCAGCTCGGTGGCCCGCTGCCCGGCCCGCTGGACCTGCTGCAGGTCGCCCCTGACCTGCGCCCAGAGCCCGCCCTCCCGCTCGGCGGCCGCGTCGATCTCCTCGGCGACGAAGGTGGTGTAGTTGAGCATCACCGCGAGGAGGTTGTTGAAGTCGTGGGCGACGCCGCCGGCGAGCTGGCCGAGGCTCTCCAGCCGCTGCGACTGGTGCAGCTGCGCCTCGAGCCGTTCGCGTTCCGCGGCGGCCTTGAGCCGTTCCCGTTCGGCCTGGGCCTCCAGGCGGTCGGTGACGTCGCGGATGGCGGCGGACACCATCGGCCCGTCCTCGGTGTCCAGCGCGGACAGGCTGATCTCAGCGGGGAACTCCGTGCCGTCCTTGCGGCGCGCGGCCAGTTGCATGCCCGCCCCCATCGGCCGGGGCTGGGGCTGGCGGAAGTACGCCTCCCGGTGCGCCGGGTGCACGTGGCGGGCCGAGTCCGGCACGAGAATCTCGACGGGCCGGCCGAGCAGCTCCTCGCGCCGGTACCCGAACAGCCGCTCTACCTGGGCGTTGACCAGTGCGATGGTGCCGTCCCGGGTGACTCCCACGATGGCGTCGGGGGCGGACTCCAGCAGCCCGACGAACTTGGCCTCGGCCCGCTGCCGGTCGCTGATGTCACGCGACACCGACGCGACACCGATGATCGCCCCGGAGGCGTCGGCGATGGGGGACATGCTCAGCGACACCGTCATCGTGGAGCCGTCCTTGTGGCGCCGTTCGGTCTGGTACTGCTCGACCTGCTCGCCGTGGCCGATCCGGCGCAGGTTGCTGACCTCGTCGTGCCGCAGCCCCTCCGGGATGAGCAGCTGGGCGCTGCGGCCGATCATGTCGCGTTCGGTGTAGCCGTACAGCCGCTGCGCGCCCGGGTTCCAGCTGGTGATCACCCCGTCCAGCGTCTTGCCGATGATCGCGTCGTGGGACGACTGGACGATCGCGGCGAGCCGGTTCTGGGCCTCGGCGGCCCGCCGCCGCTCAGTGACGTCGCGGACGGCGGCCGAGGTCAGCACCCCGTCCTCGGTGACGATCGAGGACAGTGAGATCTCGGCCGGGAACTGGCTGCCGTCCTTGCGCTGCCCGGCCAGCGGTATCCCGGCCCCCATCGGCCGTGGCTCCGGATCGTGCAGGTAGCCGGCGCGCAGCCGGGGATGCCGGTGCCGGGCGTGCTGCGGGACGAGGATCTCGACCGGGCGGCCGAGCAGTTCGTCGCGCCGGTACCCGAACAGCCGCTCGGTCTGCGTGTTGGCGAAGACGATCAGCCCGTCCTCGGTGACCCCGATCATGGCGTCCGGGGCGGCGTCCAGCATGCCCCAGAACTTCGCCTCGGCCCGGACGCGGTCGCTGACGTCGCGTACCGTGGCCACCACCAGCGGCCCGCTCGCGGTGCCGGCCGGCGACAGCGAGACCTCGGCGGGGAAGCGGCTACCGTCCTTGCGCCGGCCGGTCAGGTGCATCCCGGCGCCCATCGACCGGGGGCGGGGGTCGGTGAGGTACCGCCGCCGGTGCGCGAGATGCGCGTCGCGGGCCTCGTCGGGGACCAGCAGCTCGATCGGCCGGCCGAGCAGTTCCTCCCGGCGGTACCCGAACAGCCGCTCGGTCTCGGCGTTGACCAGTGCGATCAGGCCCGCCGCCGACACGGCGACGACCGCGTCCGGTGCCGCCTCCAGCAGCCAGCCCGCGTCGACGTCCGGTTCGGTGTGCATCTCGACCACCTCGTCCACCGCGCAGAAGACGACCGTCCTCCAACATTAAGAGCAGCACACTTCGTTTAACGGAATTACGGAAAAATCCGATATCGGGGCATTGTCCGGACCGGCGAGGAGATCTGCACCTCAGCCGACCCGGGTCCTACGGTCCTGTCCGGACGTGCCGTTCGGCCCTGCCGCCGCTCCCGGCGGATTCAGAAGATCGGGTGCATGGACGCGCTCGATCTCGCCCGGTGGCAGTTCGCGATTGTCACCGTGTACCACTTCATCTTCGTGCCGATCACGATCGGGCTGTCGGCCCTCGTGGCCGGGTTGCAGACCGCCTGGGTGCGCACCGGGCGCCCGGAGTACCTGCGGGCGACGAAGTTCTGGGGCAAACTGTTCCTGATCAACTTCGCGATGGGGGTCGTCACCGGCATCGTGCAGGAGTTCCAGTTCGGCATGAACTGGAGCGCCTACTCGCGGTTCGTGGGCGACATCTTCGGCGCGCCCCTGGCCATCGAGGGCCTGCTCGCCTTCTTCCTCGAGTCGACGTTCCTCGGGCTGTGGATCTTCGGCTGGGACCGGCTGCCCAAACGCGTCCACCTCGCCACGATCTGGCTCGCGTCGATCGGGACCATGCTGTCGGCGTACTTCATCCTGGCCGCCAACTCGTGGATGCAGCACCCGGTCGGGTACACCATCAACGCCGAACGCGGCCGCGCCGAGCTCACCGACATCGTTGCCGTGCTCACCAACTCCACGACGCTGGTGACCTTCCCGCACACCATCACCGCGTGCTTCCTCACCGCCGGCGCGCTCATGCTCGCGGTCAGCGCCTGGCACCTGCGCCGCGGCAACCAGACCGAGGTGTTCCGGCCGGCGCTGCGGCTCGGTGCGTGGGTGGTGCTCGTCGCCGGCGTCGGCGTGCTCATCACCGGCGACCTGCAGGCCCGCGTCATGACCGAGCAGCAGCCGATGAAGATGGCCGCCGCCGAGGCCTTGTACGAGACCTCCGAGCCGGCCTCCTTCTCGATCTTCACCATCGGCTCGCTGGACGGCCGCGAGGAGTTCGCCAGCGTCCGCATCCCGTCGCTGCTGTCCTTCATGGCGACCGGCACCCCTGACGGGCAGGTCGAGGGCATCAACGACCTGCAGCAGCTGTACACCGAGCGCTACGGCGAGGGCGACTACGTGCCGTACGTGCCGGTCACCTACTGGTCGTTCCGCCTGATGATCGGCTTCGGTGCGCTCGCCATGGCGATCGCCGCGCTCGCGCTGTGGCGCACCCGCAAGGGCCGGCTGCCCGGCGGGCGCTGGCTGTGGATCGCGTCCGTGGCCACCGTCGCCATGCCGCTGCTGGCCAACTCCTTCGGCTGGATCTTCACCGAGGTCGGCCGCCAGCCGTGGACCGTCTTCGGGGTCTTCAAGACCTCGCAGAGCGTGTCCCCGACGGTGGGCGCCGGCACGGTCGCGACCTCGCTCATCGTCCTGACGCTGCTGTACGGCGCGCTCGCCGTCATCGAGTTGATGCTGATGCTGCGGTACGCCCGGGCCGGGGCCCCAGAAATTGTCGTACCCCACAACGAAGATGACGAAGACCGTCCGCTGACCTTCGCGTACTAAAGGGACGTCGCCATGGAACTCACCACCGTCTGGTTCGCGCTCATCGCCGTGCTCTGGGCCGGCTACTTCCTCCTGGAGGGCTTCGACTTCGGCGTCGGCATGCTGCTGCCGGTGCTGGCCCGCGACGAGCGGGAGCGGCGCCTGCTCATCAACACCATCGGCCCGGTCTGGGACGGCAACGAGGTCTGGCTGCTCGTCGCCGGCGGCGCGACCTTCGCCGCGTTCCCCGAGTGGTATGCGACCCTGTTCTCCGGCTTCTACCTGCCGCTGCTGCTCATCCTCGTAGCGCTGATCCTGCGGGGCCTCGCGTTCGAGTACCGCGGCAAGGTCGACAGTCCACAGTGGAGGAGCCGCTGGGACCTGTGCATCATCGCCGGCAGCTTCGTCCCGGCGCTGCTGTGGGGCGTCGCGTTCGGCAACATCGTGCGCGGCGTGCCGATCAACGCCCAGCACGAGTACGTCGGCTCCTTCTTCACGCTGCTCAACCCCTATGCGCTGGTCGGCGGGCTCACCACCCTGTCGCTGTTCGCGCTGCACGGCGCGGTGTTCCTGGCGCTGAAGACCGACGGCGACGTGCGGGAGCGGGCCGGCCGGCTCGCGTTCCGGCTCAGCCTGCCCGCCGTGGTGCTCGCTGCCGGGTTCCTGCTGTGGACGCAGCTGACCCACGACGACGCGTGGGGCTGGGCACTGTCCGCGGCCGCCGCCGCGGCGCTGATCGGCGCGGTCCTCGCCGCACGGGCCCGCCGCGAGGGGTGGGCGTTCCTGGCGACCGGCGCGACCCTCGTCCTCGCCGTCGCCGCGCTGTTCGTCACGCTGTTCCCCGACGTCATGCCGACCACCCTCGCCGGCGGCGAGAGCCTGACCGTCACCAACGCGGCGTCCACGCCGTACACGTTGAAGGTCATGACATGGGTCGCGGTGTGCTTCACCCCGATCGTGCTGGGCTACCAGTCCTGGACCTACTGGGTCTTCCGGCGGCGGCTGCGCGTCGAGCACATCCCGGTGAGCCACCCGTGAAGCCGCTCGACCCGCGCCTGCTGCGGCACGCGAGGGCGACGCGCACCTACCTGGTGCTGTCCGTCGCCCTCGGCGTCGCCCTCGCCGCGCTCGTCGTGGCCCAGGCGACCCTGCTCGCCGACGGCATCACCGAGGTCTACCTGCACGGCGCCGGCGTGCACCGCATCGCGCCGACGCTGGCCTGGCTCGCCGCCGTCGTCGCGCTGCGGGCCGCGGTCGCCTGGGCGCAGGAGGTCATCGCCGCCCGCTCCTCCGCCGCGGTCAAGCACCAGCTGCGGTCCCGGCTGCTCGCCCACGTCGCCGCGCTCGGACCGGGCGCGGCCGGCGACAGCGGCAGGATCGCCACCCTCGCCACCCGGGGGCTCGACGCGCTCGACGCGTATTTCGCGCGGTATCTGCCGCAGCTGGTGCTCGCGGCCCTGGTGCCGGTGATCGTGCTGGCCCGCATCGCCCCGGTCGACCTCGTCGCGGCCGGCACGATCGCGCTCACGCTGCCGCTCATCCCCGTGTTCATGGCGCTCGTCGGCCTGCACACCGAGTCGGCGAACCGGCGGCAGTTCCGGCTGCTGACCCGCCTGTCGCACCACTTCCTCGACGTCGTCGCCGGGCTGCCGACGCTGCGCGTGTTCGGCCGCGCCAAGCGGCAGGCCGGGATCATCGCGAAGATCAGTGCCGAGCAGCGCGCCGTCACCATGCGCACCCTGCGCGTGGCGTTCCTGTCCTCGCTCGTGCTGGAGCTGCTCGCGACCCTGTCGGTCGCGCTCGTCGCGGTCGGCATCGGCCTGCGCCTCGTCGACGGCGGCCTCGGCCTCGCGACCGCGCTGCTGGTGCTGATCCTCGCCCCCGAGGCGTATCTGCCGCTGCGCCAGGTCGGCGCCAACTACCACGCCAGCGCCGAAGGGCTCGCCGCCGCCACCGAGGTGTTCCGGATCCTCGAGACACCGGTGCCGCCGCGCGGGACGGCCCCCGCCCCGGCCGGCACGATCCGGTTCGAGGGGGTCACCGTGCAGCACGACGGGCGCGCCGAGGCGTCGCTGCCGCCGTTCACCGCCGAGATCCGCCCGGGCGAGCTGGTCGCTCTCACCGGCCCCAGCGGCTGCGGGAAGTCCACGGCCCTGGCGGTGCTGCTCGGCCTCACCGCACCGACCGGCGGCCGGGTCACCGTCGGCGGCCACGACCTGGCCGGCGCGGACCCCACCGGCTGGCGGCGCCGGGTCGCGTGGCTGCCGCAGCGGCCGTGGCTGAGCGCCGGCACCATCGCCGACAACATCCGCCTCGGCACGCCTGACGCCACCGACGCCGCGGTGCGCCGCGCCGCAGGGCAGGCCGGTGCTCTGGACTTCATCGACGCGCTGCCGGCCGGCCTGGCGACCACGCTCGGCGACGACGGCGCCGGACTGTCCGCCGGGCAGCGGCAACGGGTCGCCCTCGCCCGCGTGTTCCTCCGCGACGCGCCGCTGGTCCTGCTCGACGAGCCGACCGCCAACCTCGACGCCGAGACCGAGGCCGGTGTGCTCGCCGCGATCCGCGCCCACGCCACCGGCCGGACGGTCATCATGACCGCCCACCGGCCGGCCCTCGTCGCCCTCGCCGACCGCGCGATCCCCGTCGTCGCCCCGGCGGAGGTGGCGGCATGACCGGGCCGCAGCGCAGTGGAGGGCTGCGAATCATGGGTGCAGGGTGGGGCTCAGGTCGGCGCCGGAGCGTAGCGGAGGTG
>NZ_JBFAIC010000031.1:0-89340 GCF_040654515.1 Dactylosporangium sp. NPDC050688 | reverse complement strand
GTGGCGGTGTGAGTGGGCCGCAGCGTAGCGGAGGGCTGCGAATCATGGGTGCAGGGTGGGGCTCAGGTCGGCGCCGGAGCGTAGCGGAGGTGGCGGTGTGAGTGGGCCGCAGCGTAGCGGAGGGCTGCGAATCATGGGTGCAGGGTGGGGCTCAGGTCGGCGCCGGAGCGTAGCGGAGGTGGCGGCATGAGCAGCGGGTCGAAGCGTATGGGAGGTGGCGGTGTGAGGGCGGCGGGGATGGTGCTGCGGCTGTGCCGGCCGGCCGCCGGGCAGCTCGTCGTCGCCGTGGTCGCCGGGGTCGGTGCCGCCGGGGCCGGGGTCGGCTTGATGGCGACGTCGGCGTTTCTCATCTCGCGTGCCGCGCAGCACCCGCCGGTGCTGCACCTCATGGTCGCCATCGTCGCCGTGCGGGCGTTCGGGCTCGGCCGTGGCGTGCTGCGCTACGTCGAGCGGCTCACCGGGCACGACGCCGCGTTCCGGGTGCTGGGCGCGTTGCGGGTGCGCACCTACCGGCGGCTGGAGCGGCTCGCCCCGGCCGGGCTCGGCGTGTTCCGGCGTGGTGATCTCGTCGCCCGGCTGGTCGACGACGTGGAGTCCGTGCTCGACGTCATCGTGCGGGTGCTGCTGCCGATCGTGGTCGCCGCCGTCACCGGGGCCGCCACGGTCGCGCTCGTCGGCGGGCTGCTGCCCGTCGCCGGTGCCGCGCTCGCCGCCGGGCTGCTTGTCGTGGCCGTCGGTGTGCCGGCGCTGCAGGCCGCCGCGGCCCGCCGCGCCGATGCCCGCCTCGCGCCGCTGCGGGGCGCGCTGGCCGCCGGCACCGTCGACCTGGCCCACGGCCTGCCCGACCTCATCGCGTACGGCGCCGTCGACGACGCCCTCGCCGCACTCGACCGCACCGACCGGCAGCTGCTGGCCGCCGCCCGCCGCTCCAGCGGCACCACCGGCGTCTCCGCCGCGGTGACCGCGCTGTGCACCGGGCTCGCCGTCCTGGCCGGCCTCGCCGCCGGAGCCGTCGCGGTGCGGGCCGGCACCCTGCCCGGCGAGCTGCTCGCGGTCGTCGTCCTGACCCCGCTCGCCGTCTTCGAGACCGTCGGCACGATCCCCGCCGCCGCCCAGCGCCTCGCCGCGGCCCGCGCCGCCCTCGGCCGGCTCGCCGAGATCGCCGCCGCCGCGGACCCGGCGCCCGACCCCGCCAACCCGGCACCGCTGCCGGCAGGTTTGCCGACGGTCCGTCTCGAGGCCGTGTCCGCCGCGTGGGTGCCGGGGCAGACGGTCCTGCGGGACTTCAGCCTCACCCTGCGCCCCGGGCGCCGCGTCGCGCTCGTCGGCCCGAGCGGCGCCGGCAAGAGCACCATCGCCGCGCTGCTCGTGCGCTGGCTCGACCCGACCGCCGGCCGGGTGACCCTCAACGACGTTGACGTGCGCGACCTGCGCGGCGACGACCTGCGCAGCGTCATCGGCTACCTCGACGACGACGCGTACCTCTTCGACAGCACCCTCGAGGCGAACCTGCGCATCGGCCGCCCGGACGCCACCACCGCCGAACTGGAGGCAGCCCTGGCCTCGGCGCGCCTGCTGGACTGGGTGCGCACGCTGCCAGCCGGCCTCGCCACCCCCGTCGGGGAGCACGGCGTCGCCCTGTCCGGCGGCCAGCGCCGCAGGCTCGCCGTCGCCCGCGCGCTGCTCGCCGACTTCCCGGTCCTCGTCCTGGACGAGCCCACCGAGCACCTCGACGACGCCACCGCCACCGACCTGATCCACGACCTGCTCACCGCCGCCGGCGACCGCACGGTCCTGCTCATCACCCACCGCACCGACATCCTGGCCGCCGTCGACGAGGTCGTCCTCCTCACGCCGCCGCCACCCGCGGCGGCGGAGGCGCTGGCAGTGGCAGGTCACACCGCGTGACGTCGCCGCCCCACGATGGCGAAGGGGCTGGCGGTAGCGGTTCGCACCCCGTGCCGAGCGCTGTCATCCGCGGCGGCGAAGGCGCTGGCGAGGGTGGGCCGCACCCCGTGCCGGGGGCTGGCGAGGGTGGGGCGCACCCGTGCGGCCGTTGCACCCGTGGCGGCGGAGACGTTCGACCTGGCGGCGGGTCGCGTCCTCCCTGTGGCGCCATCCGCGGTGGCGGAGCACCTCGACCAGGCGGCGGCGGGTGCAGGCCGCCCTCCGGTGCGGCGGCGTGCCACTGAAATAGCGAGACGCCAATGCCTTGTCCTGTCCAAGGCCAGGTTCACAATCGGTGGGAATTGTCACGATCGTACGGTGCAACCGAGGCGCGGCAGCCTGCCGAGCCGGATGCAACCGCGCGGCTTGTGCCCTGTCCTCGCGTAAACTGAGCGCATTCATCGAACCTCGGCAAAAAAGCGAGCGACCCCGGGATTGCGGCCCGGGGTCGCTCCGCCCGACAAACCAGCCCAGCAGCGAGAAGGGACAGGTGAATCATGGCTTCAGTCCATGGTAGTCGCTCACGCGTACCGGCGCGTCGACCGGGTCGGAAAGTGCAGGTCACGGCCTTGATGACGGTCATTGTGAGGGCCGGCGTCGTCCCACCTCTCTTGGACATGAAACGGCACTTCAACGGCCAAGAGAGGTGACCATGAAACACGCCATCGAGGAGGCGGGACGGACGGTCCGAGCCGCGCTTGCGGGATGGGGCCCGGCAACCCGTCTGAGCATGCTCATCCTGGCGATTGCGGCGGCCTGGTGGCTGGCGCACCGCTGATGCACACCCGGTGCGCCGGCCGAATCTGAGCTGTTCGCCGCCGTCGCACGGTTCCACCGATTGACGGGCCCCGCCGGGCCGCACGCGCCGGCGGGGCCTTTGTCGTGCACCTGCCGAGGCAGCCCGCGTGCTGTCCGGCCTTGTCCTGGACCGGGTCGTCTTCCGCGGGCGCAAGCAGGCCGAGCGCGGGACGACCGCGCCGCAGCGGCGACCGTCCCGGTCCACTCGCGCTTCTCGACGGACACGTTCCCGTCGTGGGAGCTGCCACGCCGGGGCCGGCTGATCGCCCACAACGGCGGGATCAACACCATCCGGGGCAACCAAAACTGGATGGCGGCCCGGGAGGTGCTGCCGGGCGTCCGGCTCGGCCGGCTTCGGCGAGGTCGTCGAGCTGCTGCACCTCGCCGGGCGGAGCCTGCCGCCCGCGGTGCACATGATGACCTCGGCGGCGTGGGAGAACGACCCGTGCATGGACCCGCCGCGCAGGGCGCTCCGCCGCTTCCGCGCCTGCCCGGCAGGGCCGTGGGGCTGCGTCATGATGCGCGGTTGCCACCGGAACACCCGTCCGACAGGGACGTGCACGCACAACCCGCCGACGGCGCGGGTCATGGCAGCAGCTCGACGTACCCGTCGGTGCCGTGGACGCGGATGCGCTGGCCGTCGAGGATCCGGCGGGTGGCGTGCTCCACGCCGACGACGGCCGGCAGGCCGTACTCCCGGGCGATCACCGCGCCGTGGGTCATCAGGCCGCCGACCTCGGTCACCAGGCCCGCGATGCCGACGAACACCGGTGACCAGCTGGGGTCGGTGTGCACGGTGACCAGGATGTCGCCCGCGTCGAGCTCGGCCTGCGCGATGTCGAGCACGACGCGGGCCCTGCCCTCGACGGTCCCGGCGGACACCGGCAGGCCGGTCAGGGCGCCGTCGGGCACGTCGTCGCGGCGGTACGCCCCGGACAGCGCCTCACCGTCGGAGGTGAGCACCCGCGGGGGCGTGAGCGCGCGGTACGACCGGTACGCGTCCCTGCGCCGCCGGATGAGCGCCGGGTCCACCCGGTGCGTGCGGGCGGCCTCGTGCAGCTCCTGGAACGTGAGGTAGTAGGCGTCCTGCGGCGCGGCCAGCACGCCGGCCCGCACGAGCCGCTCCGCCTCCTCCAGCAGGGCCTGCTTGTAGACGAGGTACCGGCTGACGATGTTGTATTTCGGGTATTCCCGGTACCCGATGAAGATGCGGACCCGGTCGATCATCCGCTTCGCCTCGGTGGCCTTGCGCTCGCCGTCCGGCAGCGCCCGCAGGCGCGCGAGGACGTCCTGCTCCTTGCGCAGCGCCGCCTGCCGGCCCTGCTCGAAGCGCCGGTGGGCGGCGCCGGGTTCGAAGTTCCTGACGTTGTCCAGGATCGCGGGCACCAGCGTGGAGGGTCGTTCGATCCAGCGGGGCCGGGTGATGTCGATCTCGCCGGCGCAGCGCATGCCGTACCGGTCGAGGTAGCCCTCGATGGCGTCGCGCGCCTCGGCGCCGCCGGCGAGCTTCGCCAGCCCGTCGAGGAAGTCGTCGCCGTCGACGCGTTGCAGGTACGCCACCACCTCCGGATGCGGCCGGATCACGTCGGCGACGTCGAGCAGCGCCAGTCCCATCTCCGAGGTGACGTTGCCAGGAGCGGACAGCGTGAGGGTGTCGGCGGCGTTCTTCTCGCCCAGCCACTCCTGCAGCGTGTCGTTGAGCCACCAGGTGGCGTCCATGCCGGCCATGATCGCCTGGAAGCTCAGCGGATCGCTGAGGAGCCGCTTGTGCTCCTGGAAGGACTTCAGCAGGAAGTCGAACAGCGCCGGTCCGGTCCGGCCCTGGATGTCGCGCCGCAGCTCGGCGAGCGCCGCCTGGCTGCGTTCGACGAGCGTGGTGACGATGGCGGGGTCGTTGTCGATCGGTGCGGGCGCGGCGCCGGCGGGCTGTGCGGTTGGAGGAGCGGCGGGGGCGGCGTCCGGCACGGACGCGACGACGCCGCGGGCAAGGAGCGTCTCCAGCGCGTCGCGCATCAGCGGGTCGGCGCGGCCCATCATGGCCAGGACGCCGGCGCGGTTCGCGGGGGAGGCCAGCCGCGGGGCGACGTCGACGAACAGCCTGCCGCCGGCCTCGTGCATCGGCGCCATCGCCGTCAGCTGCCACATGGAGACCCCGAGCGGCTTCATGGCGTCGGTCATCATCTGCTGGTGGCCGACTGAGAGGTAGATGTGCAGGTCCCGGTCGCCGGCCTCGGGGACGGGGAACAGGGTGGTGATCGGCCGGCTCTGCACGATCTGGAAACCGTCGTCGTCCAGGCACCACTCGATGTCCTGCGGCCGGCCGAAGTGCCGCTCGATCCGGCGGCCCAGCCGTACGAGCCGCACGACCTGGTCGTCGGTGAGCACGGGCTGCCGCTGCCGCTGCGGGTCGACCGGCACCTCCCGGGTGCCGCCGCCCGGCAGCGCCTCGACGGCGCGCTCTTTCGCGGCGACCGTCCTGCTGACGACCTCGTCGTGCCGCACCCTGTACACGTCCGGGTTGACCAGACCGGAGACGAGGGCCTCACCGAGCCCGAACCCGGCGTCCACCGTGGCGACCGTCCGGTTGCCGGAGACGGGGTCGGCGGTGAACATGACGCCGGCCGCGTGCGCCTGGACCATCCGCTGCACGACCACGGCCATGTCGACCGCCCGGTGGTCGATGCCGTTGCGCCGGCGGTACGTCACCGCCCGCTCGGTGAACAGCGACGCCCAGCACCGGCTGACGTGCCGCAGCACCGCGGCCGGCCCCACGACGTTGAGGTACGTGTCCTGCTGCCCGGCGAAGGACGCCGTCGGCAGGTCCTCGGCCGTCGCGCTGGACCGCACCGCATAGGCGCCGTCCGTGGCGAGCGCCCCGGTGATCGCCGCCGCGAGGTCGTCCGGGACGGCGACCTCCTCGATGATGCGGCGCAGCTCCGCGCTCAGCGCGCGCACCGCGTCGGCGTCGCCGGGCTCGTCGGGGTCCAGGCCCGCCAGCCGGTCGAGCCGGTCACCGACCGGCGCCGCCGCCATGATCCGCCGGAACGCGTCCGTCGTGACGCAGAAGCCCGCCGGCACGCTGACACCGTCGATGCGTGACAGCGCCCCCAGGTGCGCGCCCTTGCCGCCGACGAGCGCGAGCCGCGTCTCATCGACCTCGTGCAGATCCGTCACGTACCGCTCGATCACCGCGGGTCCCCCGTCCGTCGACACGTTTGCGCAGGCAGTAGCCTCGGCCGACGATTCTGCGCCAGGACCCTGGTCTTGCCGCAAGTCCGGGGGTGCGGTATATGTTAAGAGTGGCAGGGAGCGTGACTCCTTGCCGTTTTTTGTCACATCTTCGTCTTCGGGATCTCCACCGGGTGCTCGACCGCGTCCTGCGCCGCCATGGCGGCCATCGCCGCCCGGTAGGACGCCCGGTCCAGCGAGCTGGCCAGCAGGCGGCGTGTCGCGGCGGTCTCGGCGCGGCCGCGGCGGCGTTCGTCGCCGGCGGCGAGCCATCTGGCGATCCGCGGACGGTAGCGCTCACCGGGGCGCTCACCACCCCGGATCGCCAGGACGTGCATGGCGATCAGCGCGACGTAGACGGTCGCGATGATCGTGGCCACGAGCATGATCGCCACCACGGGACTCACCCCTTCCACCGCGTGCGGCGGCCTCCGAGTGTCACAGTAGGCATCGAAGGCCCGGCAGCGGGAGGGCCGGAGGTCACAACCTGAACGCGTCACCGGTCCCGAGGGTCGACGCCCGGTTCGGGTGGGCGATCAGCACCGGGCACTCCGCGTGCTGCACAAGCTGCTGGCCGACGGAGCCGAGCAGCAGGCCGGTGAACCCGCCGTGGCCGCGGCTGCCGACGACGACGAGCCGCGCGGTGTGCGACAACCCGATGAGCACCTTCGCCGCGCGGCCGGCCACGAGGCGAGCCTCCAGCGTGACCGACGGGTACTTCGACGGCCAGCCGACCAGCGACGCCTCCAGGGCCGTGCGCTCGTCGGCCTCGACGGCGCTCAGCGGCAGCACGGACGGCGCCGGCGGAACGTAGGCCCGGACCGCGACGAGCCGCGCGCCGGCCGCGGCGGCGGCGTCGAAGGCGAGGCCGAGCGCGGTGCTGGTGGCCGGTGAACCGTCGACCCCGGCGACGACCGGACCGCCCGCCGCGGCGTGGCCGCGCACGACGACGACCGGGACGCGGGCGTGCGTGGCGACCTGCTGGCTGACCGACCCCGTGAGCAGGCCGGTGATGCCGCCGGTGCCGCGGCTGCCGACGACGAGCAGCCGGGCGCCGCTGTGGCCGAGGTCGAGCAGCGTCGCCGCAGGCGCGGCGTGCACGACGGTCGCGACGGCGTCGACGCCGGTGCCCCGGGCGCGGACGGCGGCCACGGCGTCGGCGGCCAGCTGCTCGGCGCGTCCCCGGGCCGCGCCGGACTCCTCGGCGGTCGGGCGGTAGTAGCTGCCCGCGGGCCAGCCGATCTGATACGTGTGGACGATCTGCAGCGTCGCGCCGGTCCGGGCTGCCTCGTCGGCGGCCCAGTCCACGGCCCGCTGCGACTCGCCGGATCCGTCGTACCCGACGACGATCCTGGTCCTGTCCATGGCTTCCTCCTCTGTCCATTCGCCGCCAGCGTCGGCCGATGGCACCGGCAGCGGCAGAGGAGTCCGGATCGATCCGGGTGGGCCATTGGTCCCGGCGCGGTCAGGTGAGCGGCAGGCCGAACGTCCGCCCGGCGGCGCGCAGGCCGTCGCGGGCGGCCGGGTGCGCGGCCCGGTCGACGATCTGCTGCGCCTGCTCGACGCTGTCGCGGCCCCAGATGGAGGCGGTGCCCTGCTCGGTGACGATGTAGCTGTGCTGGAAGGACGTCACCGGCCCGGAGACGAGCGGCACGACCGAGGACACGTCGGCCTTCGGGTGCCAGGAGCGCAACGCGATGACGGCGTGCCCGCCGGGGGAGTGCATGGCGCCGACGATGAAGTCCGTCTGCCCGCCGAAGCCCGAGTGGGTGCGGTTGCCGACGCGGGTGGCGTTGGCCTGGGCGAAGAGGTCGACCTGCAGGGCGCTGTTGACGCTCATGAGGTTGGGGTGCGCGGCGATCGTGCCGGGGTCGTTGGTCTTCTCGGTACGCAGCATCCGCACGCGGGGGTTGCGGTCGACCCAGTCGTACAGCTCGGCGGAGCCGAAGCAGAACGAGGCGGTCACCGGGGTGTCGCGGTCCAGGCAGCCGGCCTTCTCCAGGGCGAGGGCGCCGTCGCTGAACATCTCCGACCAGATGCGCAGGTCCCGCCGGTCCAGCAGCGCGTCCAGGGTGGCGTCGGGGATCGCGCCGATGCCCAGCTGCAGCGTCGCGCGCTCGGGCACCAGGGCGGCGACCCGCTCGCCGATGGACGCCGACACCGCGTCCGGCGCGGCGACCGCGTGGGTGGCGAGGGGCTCGTCGACCTCCAGCAGGTAGTCCACGGCTTCCAGCGGCACCATCGCGTCGCCGTGGGTGACCGGCATCGCGGCGTTGGCCTGCGCGACGACGATGCCGCCGCGGGCGCGCACCGCCTCGATCGCCGCGGGCAGCACGTTGACCTCGACGCCGAGGCTGATGGCGCCGCCGGTGGGCCGGGAGGTGTGCAGCAGCACGACGTCGGGGGCGAGGCGCTGCCGGAACAGGTGCGGCACCAGCGACAGCCGGCACGGGAAGTAGTGCAGCCGCGGGTGGGCGCGCATGCCGGGACCGACGAACGCCGACTCGTACCCGACGCCGTCGCGGTCGGGCAGGCCCGGCTGGGCGTTGAGCATGAACAGCCGGAACTGCGCCACGGCGGCGTCGGCGACGGCCAGCAGCCGGCCCGGGGCGGCGTAGTTGCCGCTGGCCACGATCCGGGGACCGTCCGGCAGCGCGCCGAGGATCCGCCCGAGCTCCGACTCGCTGACTGTTCGCATGCCACGCTCCTCGTCGAGGGGGCGGCCGTGCGCCGGCCCCGGACCCGTTGATCACGCTAGGCAGCGCCGGGGAGGCGCAGCAGGGCCGAACGGCACCGGCCCCGGCGTACCAAGGTCCCGGGCGTTCAGTTGGAGCGGATGGCGTACGCGGTCTTCGTGGCCCAGGCCATCGCGGCCAGCTGCCGGGTGAGCACGTCGTGGCGGGTGAGCACCGCCGCGCCGCCCGCCGCGTCGGGGGTGCCCTGCTCGTGGGCGTGCACCGTGGCGAGGACGTCGCCGAGCGGGCCGGTGCCGTCCAACAGCGCGTCGCGGACGATCGGGGCGAGGGGCAGCTTGCCGGCGAGCGACCCGACCGGCAGGTCGAGCAGGCCGGCGACGGCGTCGAGCAGGCCGGCGGTGAACGCCTCGTCACCGGAGAGCCCGTTGTCCTCGGCGACGAGCCGGCACAGCTGGGCGTGCACGAGGATGTCGGCGGTCTGCTCCTCGCCGGCCTCGGTGAGGTCGCCGATCAGCATGAGCGTCACCCAGTTGCGGATCTGCGCAGTGCCGAGCATGACGACCGCCTCGTGCACCGACGACACCCGGTGTGCCGTGCCGGCGGCGGCGGTGTTGACCGCCTGCAGCATCCGGTAGCTCAGCGCGGGGTCGCTCGACACGAGGGACACGATGCGGTCCAGGCCGACGTCCGGCGCCATCAGCAGCCCGAGCAGGTGTACGCAGCGCAGCCGCGACGCGCTCAGGGTGCGGGCCGTGACGACCGCCGGGCGGCTCAGCGCGTAGCCCTGGAAGAGCTCGTACCCGCGTCCGTGGGCCTCGGCGACGTCCGCCGGGGTCTCCAGGCGCTCGGCGACGAACTTCAGGTGCGGGTGGGCCCGGCGCACGTCGAGGACCGCCCGCCGCTGCGCGGGCGTGGAGCCCAGGAAGTCGACCTTGACGTAGCTGGCCAGCTCGAACAGCCGCTCGTGGCCGGAGCCGGACACGAAGTCGTCCAGGGCGATGACGTACCCGCGCTCGACCAGGTTCGCGACGCCGGCGACGAGCCGGTCGTCGACGTCGACGGTCTCCAGGATCTCCAGGACGGCGTGTTCGGGGGCGAACGGCACGGGCAGCTCGCCGAGCAGGAAGTCCGCGGTCAGGTTGATGAAGCAGGGCCGGCCGCCGGCGAGCTCCTCCAGCCCGACGGTGGTGAAGGCGGCCACCATGACCTGGCTGGTCGCGAGGGCGCCGCCGTTCGTCGCGGACCTGGCCCCCGGCGAGTTGCGAAACAGCAGCTCGAACGCGACGACGTCGCCGTGCCGGTCGTAGATCGCCTGCCGGCCGACGTGGACGTCGGCGACCTCAGGTATGACGTTGGACATGCGGCTTCCCGATCCGTACGCGGCTCAACACCTTGCGTAGTCGATGGTGACCGGCGCGCGGACCGGGTGGCGACGCCCGAACGTCCGCGAAGTTCGACGATCACCCGACAGCGGTCACGCGGCGGCGATCACCCGACAGCGGTCACGCGGCGGCGATGACCCGGCAGCGGTCACGCGGGCGGGACCGGCTGCCCGGGGGACGGCAGGTGGCCGACGAGGTGCCGGCGGGCGTGGTCGATGGCGGCGACGGTGTCGGGGAAGATCAGGCCCTCGCGGCGCAGGTCCTCGGCCACGCCGAGGGCCGCGAGGACCTGGTCGTGGCCGGTGACGACGCCGGAGAGCAGCACGGCGATGCCGCGGCGGCGCAGGTGGTTGATCGCGTCGCCGAGCACGTGCGCGCCGGTGGCGTCGATGGTGGTGACCCGCGACATGCGCAGGATCACCACCCGCACGTCGGTGACCTCCGACAGCTCGATGAGGAAATGGTGCGCGGCGGCGAAGAACAGCGGGCCGTCGAGCCGGTACGCCACGATGTGCTCGGCGAGCAGGCGGTGCTCCTCGGCGCTGTGGTCGCCGGGCTCCAGCGGCACCTGCTCGAGCCGGGCACTGCGGGCGACGGCCCGCAGTGCCAGCACCGCCGCCACGCCGATGCCGACGGCGACGGCGGCGACCAGGTCGAACACGACCGTCACGGTGAACGTGAGGATCAGCACCAGGGCATCGCCGCGGGTCGAGCGGGCCAGCGCCAGCAGGGTGCCGGCCTCCACCATCCGCACCGTGGTCGCCAGCAGCACCCCGGCGAGCGCGGCGAGCGGGATGCGCGACACCAGCGGCGCGGCCGCCAGCACGATCACCGCCAGGGCGACGGCGTGGGTCAGCGCGGCGAGCTTCGACCCGGCGCCGGCGCGCACGTTGACGGCGGTGCGGGCGATCGCCGCGGTCGCCGGGATGCCACCGAACAGCGGCGACGCGAGGTTCGCCAGCCCCTGGCCGAACAGCTCGCGGTCGGGGTCGTGGCGCTGGTTGACGCTCATGCCGTCGGCGACGGTGGCCGACAGCAGGCTCTCCAGCGCCGCGAGGGCCGCCACGGCGAGGGCCGAGGGCAGCAGCGTACCGATGGCGCCGGGATCGAAAAAGGACAGCGACGGCGCGGGCAGCCCGGCCGGCAGGGCGCCGATGCGGGTCAGGCCGAGCGGCGCGACCTCGGCGGCGAGCGTCGCCGCGGCCACCGCCAGCAGTGAGAACGGCAGTCCGGGCCGCAGCCGCGCGCCGAACAGCATGACCGCCGCGACGCCCAGGGCGACGCACAGCGGCGTGATGTGCGGGTCGCGGGCGAAGCGAGCGAACGCGTCGGCGGCCACCGCCCATACCTTGTCGCCGTGCGCGCCGGTGACGCCGAGCGCGGCCGGCACCTGCTGCAGGGCGATGACGACCGCGATGCCGGCGGTGAACCCCTCGATGACCGGTGTCGGCAGGTATCGCACGGAGCGGCCGATCCTGGCCACGGCGAGCACGACCAGCACGACGCCCGCCAGGGCACCGACCATGAGGACGCCGCGGGCGCCGAACTGCTGCACCACCGGCACCAGCACCACGGTCATCGCGCCGGTCGGGCCGGACACCTGCAGGTTGGACCCGCCGAAGACCGCCGCGACCGCGCCCGCCACCACCGCCGTGACCAGGCCCGCCTGGGCGCCCAGGCCGGAGGTGGCGCCGAAGGCCAGGGCAAGCGGCAGGGCGACCACCGCCACCGTCAGCCCGGCCAGCAGGTCCCGGCGCGGGGCGCGGCGCACCGCCGCCCAGTCCGCCGGCTGCGGCAGCAGGCCTGCCAGGCGGCGGCCGCCGCCGCGCAGACCCGCCGGGATCATCGGTCCTGCCGCTCGGCCTGGAGCTGCACCAGCAGCCCTTCCCGGTCGGTCAGCACCGCGCCGAGGATCCGCCGCCCGGCCGCCAGCAGGTCGGCCACCGCCGGGGTGCTCAGCTCGTACACCACCGAGGACCCGTCGCGGGTGGACGTCACCAGGCCCGCCCGGCGCAGCACCGCCAGCTGCTGCGACAGGCCCGACGCCTCGACGTCGATCTCGGCGAGCAGGTCCCGGACCGGTCTGGGACCGTCCTGCAGCAGCTCCAGCACGCGGATGCGCACGGGGTGGCCGAGCGTGCGGAACAGCTCGGCCTTCGCCTGGTACAGGGGCACGGACACGCGGGCGACCGCCTTCCGGGAGGTTGCGTGATTCACGATATTGGCAGTTTAGCAGTTGCAGAAGTTTGCAAGTCGTGGGCGGGGCCGTGGGCCCGCGGTGAGGGGACCTTCGGCCCGTGTGCCGCGTCAGCGCCGGGGCCAGGGTGAAAAGAACAGGGACGTACGCCCACGGAAGGGAGCAGGTCGATGAGTTCGCTGTCGGTACGAGATGTGATGAGCACAGGTGTCGTCACCGTCGCACCCGATCTCGGGTACAAGCAGATCGTCGACCTGCTCGTCGAGTTCGGGGTCAGCGCCGTGCCGGTCGTCGACGGTCAGCGCCGCGTGCTGGGCGTGGTGTCCGAGGCGGATCTGCTGCACAAGGTGGAGTTCAACGGCGCCGACGTGCACGCCAGGCTCTTCGAACGCAAGCGCCGGCGGCTGGCCAAGGAGAAGGCGACCGGCGAGACCGCCGAGACGCTGATGACGGCCCCGGCCGTGACGATCGGCGCGGGCGCCACCCTCACCAGCGCCGCCCGGCTCATGGAGCACCGCAACGTCAAGCGGCTGCCCGTGGTCGACGACGAGGGCCACCTCGTGGGCATCGTCTCGCGCCGCGACGTGCTGCGCCGGTACCTGCGCGAGGACGCCGCCATCCGCGCCGACGTCATCGACACGGTGCTGCGCGGCATCATGTGGATCGACCCGATCGAGGTGGACGTCACCGTCACCGGCGGGCACGTCACCCTCGCCGGGACGATCGACCGGCGCAGCAGCGCCCAGATCGCCGTGCGGTTGATCCGCGGCCTCGACGGCGTCGTCGGCGTCACCGACACCGACCTCGTGTGGGGCTTCGACGACACGACCACCCGGCTCAGCCACACGTTCGACGCCTGAACGCCGAGCGCCGACCCCGACGGAGGCCGACATGTCAGCACGGATCAGGATCGTCGTCGGGTTCGACGGCTCGGCGGACTCCTGGGCCGCGGCCCGGTTCGCCGCCGCCGAGGCCGCCGCCGGCCACGGCACGGTCCGCCTGGTGCACTCGCTGCTGGACAGGGTCGCCTACGCGACCCTGCTGCCGGCCGACCTGCCACCCGACCTGACGGCCGACGGCCAGGCGGAGGCGCAGCGGCTGCTCGAGCTCGCCCGTACGGAGCTGGCACAGGCCTGCCCGGACACCGACGTACAGACGACGCTCGTGCTGCGGGCGCCCGGCGCGGCGCTGGTGCGCGTCTCCCGCTCCGCCGACCTCATCGTCCTGGGCCGCCACGGGCACGGCAGGGCACCGGTGGGCGGCGGCTTCCAGCGGGTCCACGCCGGCGCGGTCGCCACCCACGTGATGGCCTACGCGTCCTGCCCCGTCGTCGTCACGACCGCCGTGGACGCCGAGACGGCGCGTCACCCGGTCGTGCTGGGCCTGGACGCGGCCGCGCCCTCGGCATCCGCGATCGCCTACGCCTTCGAGACCGCGGCCCGCCGCGGCACCAGCCTCCGCGTGTGCTACATCAACGCCGGCGCCCGCCTCGGCCTGCGGGCCGGCCCGCGCGACGACTCGCAGGACGACGCCGACGCGCGGCTGCTGCTCAGCCAGGCGCTGGCCGGGTGGCGGGCCGCGTTCGCCGACGTGCCGGTCGCCCTCGACGTGCTGCACGGCCTGGACCCGGCGGCCCGTCTGCTCGACGCGGCCGCGACGGCGTCACTCGTCGTCGTGGGCGCCCGGGAACGCGCCGGCGTGCCCCGCCCCGGGCCGGGCGGGGTGCCGGACACCCTCGTGCGCAACGCCCCGTGCCCGGTCGCCGTGGTGCGGACCCAGCGGCAGCCCGCCACCCACCCGGCCGCCGTCGGCTGAACGCCAGCACCCCTGGCGCCGTCGGCTGAGCGCCGGGTGCCGTGCCGCACGTTGTGCCGTGCCGCGCCGCCAGCTGTCCAGTCGCGCCCGTCCCGTAGCGGGCGCCGCCCGAGAGGCGGGACCTTCGGCATCCTCGGCCCGGGTCCTCGGGCACTGTGGCCTCCCGCGCGGGCACCGAAGGATGAAGGTGCGGGCCGGAGCGGTCCGTGCCGCCCTGCGGGAAAGGATGTGATGACGGTGACCGGGATCCTCGCCCCGTCGCTCGCCGAACAGCTCGACGTGCCCGTCGAAGCCACAGCGCCGGCGATCGACCGGCTGGTGACCAGGGCACTGCGCGCGCTGGACGCCTACGCCGCGCTGAGCCAGGAGCAGATCGACCACATCGTCAAGAAGGCCTCCGTCGCGGCGCTCGGCCAGCACGGCCGCCTCGCCGAACTGGCGATCGAGGAGACCGGCCGCGGCGTGTTCGAGGACAAGGCGGTCAAGAACGTCTTCGCCTCCGAGCACATCGCGCACAGCCTCGCCGGCCTGCGCAGCGTCGGCATCGTGTCCCGGGACGAGATCAACGGCATCGTCGAGATCGCCGAGCCGGTCGGCGTGGTCTGCGCCGTCACCCCGGTCACCAACCCGACCTCCACCACGGTGTTCAAGGCACTCATCGCGCTCAAGACCCGCAACCCGGTTGTGTTCGCCTTCCACCCGGCCGCCCAGCGGTGCAGCGCCGAGGCGGCCCGGATCGTCCGCGACGCCGCGGTCGCCGCCGGCGCCCCGCGCGACTGCGTGCAGTGGATCGAGTCGCCGTCCATCGAGGCGACCCAGACGCTCATGCAGCACCCCGGGGTGGCCGTCATCCTCGCCACCGGCGGCGGCGGGATGGTCCGCGCCGCGTACTCGGCCGGCAAGCCGGCGCTGGGCGTCGGCCCCGGCAACGTGCCCGCGTACATCGAACGCAGCGCCGACGTGGTGCGCGCCGTGCACGACATCGTGGTGTCCAAGACCTTCGACAACGGCATGATCTGCGCGTCGGAGCAGGCCGTCATCCTCGACGAGGCCGTCGCCGAGCAGGCCGTGGCGCAGTTCGAGCGGCTGCACGCGCACGTCGCCACCCCGCACGAGAAGCAGCTGCTGGAGCAGTTCATCTTCGGCACCGTCGCCGGCAGCAACTGCGCGGGCGCGAAGCTCAACGCCGACGTCGTGGGCCGCTCCGCGGCCTGGATCGCCACCGGGGCCGGCTTCGAGGTGCCCGCCGACACGTCGGTCATCCTCGTGCCCGTCGACGGTGTCGGCCCGCACGAGCCGCTGACCCGGGAGAAGCTGTGCCCGGTCCTGGCGATGCTGCGGGCGGGCTCGACGGACGAGGGGTTCCGCCTCGCCGAGCAGATGGTCGAGCTCGACGGCCTCGGGCACAGCGCCGTCATCCACACCGCCGACGCCGCGACCGCGGAGGCCTACGGGCAGCGGGTCCGGGCCGTGCGCATCATCTGGAACTCCCCGTCGTCGCAGGGCGGCATCGGCGACGTGTACAACGCGTTCCTGCCGTCGCTGACCCTCGGCTGCGGCAGCTACGGGCGCAACTCGGTGTCCGGCAACGTGTCCGCGGTCAACCTGCTCAACATCAAGCGGATCGGCCGGCGGACCAACAACCTGCAGTGGTTCAAGGTCCCGCCGAAGATCTACTTCGAGCCCAACGCCATCCGGTACCTCAGCGACATGCCCGACGTGCACCGCGTCACCATCGTCACCGACCCGACGATGACCCGGCTCGGCTACGTCGACCGCATCCGCGGCGTCCTGCGCGGCAGCGCCAACCCGGTCACCGTGCAGATCCTCGACAACGTCGAACCGGAGCCGACGATGGCGACCGTCGAACGCGGCGCCGAGCTCATGCGCTCGTTCCGGCCCGACACCATCATCGCGCTCGGCGGCGGCTCGCCGATGGACGCGGCGAAGGTGATGTGGCTGCTGTACGAGAACCCGGGCGTCGAGTTCACCGACATGCGGGAGAAGTTCTTCGACATCCGTAAGCGAGCCTTCACGTTCCCGACCCTGGGCCGGCTCGCCCGGCTGGTGTGCGTCCCGACGACGTCCGGCACCGGCGCGGAGATCACCCCGTTCGCCGTCATCACCGACACCAAGACCGGCATGAAGTACCCGCTGGCCGACTACGCGCTCACCCCGAGCGTCGCGATCATCGACCCGGTGCTGACCGCCGACCTGCCGCCGAACGTCACCGCCGACAGCGGCTTCGACTGCCTCACCCACGCCACCGAGGCGTTCGTGTCCGTGTACGCCAACGACTACACCGACGGCCTGGCCCTGCACGCGATCAAGCTGGTGTTCCAGTACCTGCCGGCGGCCGTGCACCACGGCAGCACCGACCCGGTGGCGCGGGAGAAGATGCACAACGCCGGCACGATCGCCGGCATGGCCTTCGGCAACGCGTTCCTCGGCATGGTGCACGCCCTCGCCCACACCCTCGGCGCCACGTTCCACATCGCCCACGGGCGCACCAACGCGATCCTGCTGCCGCACGTGATCCGGCACAACGGCCAGGTCCCGGCGAAGCTGACCGCGTGGCCGAAGTACGAGCGGTACGTGGCCCCGGAACGCTTCCAGCAGATCGCGCAGGCCCTCGGCCTGCCGGCCCGCACGCCGCAGGAGGGCGTGGAGTCCTACGCCGCCGCCGTGGAGCGGCTGCGTGCCGAGGTCGGCATCGAGCCGTCGTTCCAGGCCGCCGGCGTCGACGAGCAGACGTTCCTGGAGGCGCTGCCGCAGCAGGCGATGAACGCCTACCTCGACCAGTGCGCCCCGGCGAACCCGAGGATGCCGATGCTGGACGACCTGCGCGAGATCATGCGGACCGCCTACTACGGCACCACCCGGTCATGACCCGGCGCTGACGCGACGCTCCCCCGCCCGCCAGGTGGACGGGGGAGCGTCGCGGCCGGGTTTGGCCCGGCGGCGGCCGGGTAGCGGGCGCCGATGGCGATCGGACTGCTGCGTGGGGCCGCGGCGGGCGCCGCGGGTTCGACGGCGCTCAACGCCGCGGCGTACCTCGACATGGTGGTGCGGGCCAGGCCGGCCAGCAGCACGCCCGAACGGACGGTGGAGGCGATCGTCGGCCGGGTGCCGGTGTCCGTGCCGGGCCGTGGTGCGGCGCGGGAGAACCGGGTCAGTGGGCTGGCCGGCCTGTCCGGCATCCTGACCGGCGTTGGGGTCGGCGCCGCGTACGGCGCGCTGCGGCGGCTCGGGTTCCGGCCCGGTCCGCTGGCGGGCGCGGTGGTGACCGGGCTGAGCGTGATGGCCTTCACCGACTCGTCGATGGCCGGGCTGGGGGTCAGCGACCCGCGGACGTGGAAGGCCATGGACTGGGTCAGCGACGTGCTGCCGCACCTGGTCTACGGGGCCGTCACCTGGGCCGTCCTGCGCGCCCTGGACGACGTTCCCGCCTGACCCGACCGCCGGGCGTGAAGGAGGTACCCGTGCCGGGGTTGATCGGTGCGCGGCTGCGCCGCCGCGAGGACGAACGGCTGGTCCGCGGGGCCGGCCGCTTCCTGGCGGACCTGCGCGTCCGGCGTTGCCTGGAGGCGGTCTTCGTCCGCAGCGACACCGCGCACGGATGGCTGCGCGGCGTCCGGCTCGACGGGGTCCGGTCGGTGCCGGGCGTGGTCGCCGCCTTCGCCGCGGCCGACTTCCCGGACGTGCCGGTGACGCCGCCGATGATGGATCCGCAGTCCGCACGGGACCGGCCGTGGCCGGCCCTGGCGACCGACCGGGTGCGGCACGTCGGGCAGCCGATCGCGGTGGTGCTGGCCGCGGACCGGTACGTCGCGGAGGACGGCCGGGACGCCGCCGGGGTCGACATCGAGCCGCTGCCGGTGCTGCTGGACCCGACGGAGGCCGCCGGCGGTGCGCCGCTGTTCGAGGGCCTGAGCAACGTCGCCGACGTCAAGGAGTTCGGTGCGCCGGTCGACGAGGCGGTGTGGCGGGACGCGGCCGTCGTCGTCGAGGGCTCGTACCGGCAGCAGCTGATGGCCCACACGTCCCTGGAGCCGCGGGCGGTGCTGGTCCGCCCGGACGGCGGCGACCGGTTCACGGTGTGGTGCTCGCACCAGGCGCCGCACCGGCTGCGCCGGGACCTCGCCGGGGCGTTCGGGCTGGCGGAGGAGCGGGTGCGGGTGATCGTGCCGGACGTGGGCGGCGCGTTCGGCGGCAAGAGCGAGACGTACCCGGAGTACCTCGCCGTGTTCGCCGCGGCACGCCGCCTGGACCGGCCGGTGCGGTGGCTCGAGGACCGGGCGGAGGCGCTGACCGGCCCGCCGCACGGCCGCGGGCAGCACCAGCGGACCCGGATGGCCGCCACCGCCGACGGCCGGATCCTCGCCTACGAACTGCTCATCGACGCGGACATCGGCGGGTACCCGCACACCGGCGCGTTCGTGCCGCTGGCGACGTCCATGATGGCCAACGGCGCGTACGTCATCCCGCGGCTGCACGTGCGGACCCGCGCGGTGCTGACCACGACGGCGCCGACCGCGCCGTACCGGGGTGCCGGCCGGCCCGAGGCGGCGTCGGCGATCGAACGCACCGTCGACCTGCTCGCCCACCGGCTCGGCCTGGACCCGGCGGAGCTGCGGCGGCGCAACTTCATCCAGCCGGACGCGTTCCCGTACCCGACGGTCACCGGGTACACCTACGACAGCGGCGACTACCCGGCCGCCCTCGACGTCGCGCTGCGCACCATCGGCTACGACGGGTGGCGGGCGGAGCAGGCCCGCTGGCGCGGCACCGGCGGCGCACCACTGGGCATCGGCCTGTGCACGTACGTGGAGCGGTCCGGGGCGGGCGAGGAGTTCGCGGCGGTGGAGGCCTGCCCGGACGGCACGTTCGTGGCGGTGTCCGGCTGCTGCTCCACCGGGCAGGGGCACGAGACCTCCTTCCCGCAGGTGGTCGCATCGGTCCTGGGCGTCGCGCCGGAGCGGATCCGGCTGGTCGAGCGGGACACGGCGGCGGTGCCGAAGGGCATCGGCTCGTACGCCAGCCGCTCCATGCAGACCGGCGGGGCCGCGCTGCAGCGGGCCGCCGGCAAGCTCGTCGACGAGGCCCGCCGGCGCGCGGGCGAACTGTGGGGGCGGCCCGTGCGGGAGGTCGAGCACCACGCCGGCACGCTGTCGTCCGGCGGGCACCGGCTGCCCCTGGAGGAGCTCGTGGCGGCGACCGGGGCGCTGCGCGCCGAGGAGACGTACGCGCCGCCGGAGGCGTTCCCGTTCGGGGCGTACGCCGCCATCGTCGAGGTCGAACCGGAGCTGGGGGAGGTCCGGGTGCTGCGGCTGGTCGCGGTCGACGACTACGGCGTCGTGGTCAACCCGCTGATCGTGGAGGGCCAGGGCCACGGCTCCGCGGTGCAGGGTCTCGGGCAGGCCCTCTTCGAGGAGTTCCGGTACGCCGCCGACGGGCGGCCGGAGCAGCGCGGCCTGCTCGACTACCTGCTGCCCACCGTGTCGGAGCTGCCGCCGATGACGTTCGAGGAGACGTGCACGCCGAACCCGAACACCCCGCTGGGGGCAAAGGGCGCGGGCGAGGCCGGCTGCATCGGCGTGCCGCCGGCCCTGGTCAACGCCGTCGCGGACGCCCTGCAGCTCGACGAGCGCGACGCGCTGCAGATGCCGCTCACCCCGTACACCTGCTGGTCCGCGGCCCGCGCGGGGGCGGCGCGGTGAAGCCGGCGGCCTTCGACTACGTCGTCGCGCACAGCGCGGGCGAGGCCGTCGCCGCGCTCGCCGGCGGCGACACCCAGGTGCTGGCGGGCGGGCAGAGCCTGATCCTGGAGCTGAACTACCGTGCCGCACGGCCGGCCAGGCTGGTCGACATCAACCGGGTGCCCGGCTTCGACCATCTCGGCGTCACCGACGCGGCGCTGCGGGTCGGGCCGCTGGTGCGGCACAGCGCCTTCGCGGACCTGGATCACGGGCCGCTCGGGACGCTGCTGGGCCGGGTCGCGCACCACATCGCCCACCCGCCGGTCCGCGCCCGGGGCACCATGCTGGGCAGCCTCGCCTACGCCCACCCGGCCGCCGAGTGGCCCGCCGTGGTCACCACGCTCGACGGGCGGCTCGTCCTCACCGGCGGCGCCGGCGCGCGCACCGTCGCGGCCGCGGACTTCTTCACCGGGCCGTTCGGCACCGTACGACGCCCCGACGAGCTGCTCACCGAGGTGCGGCTGGCGCTGCTGCCGGTCGGCACCGGGGTGGGGTTCGCCGAGCACCGCCGTACCCACGCCAGCTTCGCCCAGCTCGCCGCGCTCGCCGCGCTCACCGTCCGCGGCGGCCGGGTGGACGAGGTCCGCGTGGGCCTGGTCAACGCGGCCGACCGGCCGGTCCGCGCCCGTGCCGCCGAGCGCGTCCTGCTCGACCGGCCCCTCGACCCGGCGGCGTTCGCCGAGGCCGGGCAGGCCGCGGCCGCCGAGGACGCGGATCCGCGCCCGCAGCCGTACGCCGGCACCGCCTATCAGCGGCACGCCGTCGCCGTGCTCGTCCGCCGGGCGCTCGATGCGGCGCACCGTGACCTCGCCCCGACCGGAGGATGAACCGTGCGCGTCAGCCTGACCGTCAACGACCGCCGTCACGACCTGGACGTCGAACCCCGCCGCACGCTGGCCGACGCGCTGCGCGACGACTGCGGCCTCACCGGCACCCACATCGGCTGCGAGCACGGCGTCTGCGGCGCCTGCACCGTGCTGGTCGACGGTGTCGCGGTCCGCTCGTGCCTGATGCTCGCCGTGCAGTGCGACGGCGCCGGCGTCCGCACCGTCGAAGGGCTCGCCGGCCCGGACGGCGCCGCGCACCCGCTGCAGGAGGCGTTCTGCGCCGAACACGCGCTGCAGTGCGGATTCTGTACCCCCGGGTTCCTCATGCTGGCCGCCGGCGCCCTCGAGTCCGACCCGGGCCTGGTGCGCGACCCCGAGCGGCTGCGCGAGCTGCTGACCTCGAACCTGTGCCGGTGCACCGGCTACGAGGCCATCCGCCGGGCCGTCATCCGCGCCGCGGCGACGGGCTGACCCGCTCGCACGGCAGCGGACCGTCGATGTCCGGGACCGGTGGTCCCATCGACACAGGACCACCGGCCCTGCCGCCGGAACGGCCCGCAGGCAAAGGATGGGGTTGAGCCCACCGAGGGAGCCTGCCATGACACAGCATCTGCGAGCCGAGATCGACCAGGTCGCCGAGGCCTCGATCGCGGCACTGCGCGCCCCGTCCATCCTCAACACGCAGCCGTGGCGGTGGCGGCTGGCCGGCAACCACGCCGAACTGTGGGCCGACCGGTCCCGCCAGCTCGACGGGCTGGACCCCGACGGCCGGCTCCTGCTGCTCAGCTGCGGCACCGCGCTGCACCACGCCACCGTGGCGCTGCTGGCCGCCGGCTTCGCCGCCGACGTCGCCAAGCTGCCCGACCCGGCCCGCCCCGACCTGGTCGCCCGGGTCCGGCAGGGGCAGCCGTGCCCGCCGGACAACCTGCTGTACCGGTCGATCTACCAGCGGCGCACCGACCGCCGCCCGTTCGGCGACGAGCGGCCCACCGACGCGGTCCTCGACGAGCTGCGCGCCGCGGCCGAGCGGCACGGCGTGCACCTGCACATCGTCCGCGACGACCAGGTGACCGCATTCGCCTCCGCCGTCGCCCACGCCGGAGACGTCGAGCACGGCGACGCCCGCTTCCGCGACGACCTGCTCGCCTGGACGACCCGGACCCGCGAGGACCGTGACGGCGTGTCCGCGCGCAGCACCGTGCCGGCCACCCCCCGCACGATCGCGCCGCGGGACTTCGAGCTGGCCCGCCCGGCCGCGCTGGACCCCGGCCCCGGCACCGACCGCGGCACGGTCTACGCGGTGCTCGCCGCCGACGGCGACGAGCCCGCGGACTGGGTCGCCGCCGGTGAGGCGCTGTCCGACGTGTGGCTCACGCTCACCGCCCGCGGCTTGGCCGCCTCGCCGATCAGCGAGGTCGTCGAGGTGGTGGCGGTGCGGGTGGCGCTGCGCCGGCTGCTCGGCGGCGTCGGGCACCCGGCGATCGCCCTGCGCGTCGGCGTCCCCGTCGACGGCATCGAGCCGGTCCCGCCGTCCGTGCGCCGCTCCGGCACCGACACCGTCAGCCTGCCCGGGCAGCCGTGAACTTCTGGTCGATCACTCCTGCGCGGCGCTTCACGGCGGCGTAATCTCGGGCTGGTATGTCCGGGGCAGACTGATGTTGTTACGACCCCAGCCTGACACGCATATCGGAGAAAGGACGTCCGGTGACCACTGTCGCGGACCGCACCACCGACGAGAACTTGACCGCCGAGCTTGCCCGGCCGACCGACGACGAGGTCGCGCAGCTGGATGCGTGGTGGCGGGCGAACAACTACCTGACGGTGGGGCAGATCTACCTGCAGGGCAATCCGTTGCTGCGTCGTGCGCTGGAGCCGGCTGACATCAAGCCGCGGTTGCTCGGGCACTGGGGGACCAGTCCCGGGCTGTCGCTGATCTACGCGCACGTGTCGCGGTTGATCCGCCGTACCGGTCAGGAGGCGATCTACCTCGCCGGCCCCGGCCATGGCGGCCCCGCGCTGGTGGCGGCCGGTTACCTGGAGGGCACCTACAGCGAGATCTACCCGGCCGTGTCGCAGGACGAGGCGGGCCTGCTCCGGCTGTTCCGGCAGTTCTCCAGCCCCGGGGGCATCCCCAGCCACGTCTCCGTCACCACCCCCGGCTCCATCCACGAGGGCGGTGAGCTCGGGTACGTGCTGGTGCACGCGTTCGGCTCGGTCATGGACAACCCCGACCTGCTGACGATCGCCGTGGTCGGTGACGGTGAGGCGGAGACGGGCCCGTTGGAGGGCTCGTGGAAGGGCATCTCGTTCATCAATCCCGCGCATGACGGTGCGGTGCTGCCGATCCTGCACCTCAACGATGCGAAGATCGCCGGTCCGACCGTGCTGGGCCGCAAGGATCCGGCCGAGGTGCGTTCCCTGCTGGAGGGGCACGGTTACGAGGTCATCGAGGTCACCGGCGACGACCTGCCGGGCATGCACCACCGGTTCGCCGCCGCACTGGCCGACGCGTGGGGCAAGATCCGGGCGATCCAGCGGGCCGCCCGCGACGGCGAGTGGGACGGCAAGCGCCCGCACTGGCCGATGATCATTCTGCGGTCGCCGAAGGGCTGGACGGGTCCGGAGACGGTGGACGGGATCAAGGTCACCGGTACGTGGCGTTCGCATCAGGTGCCGTTGTCCGGGGTGAAGGACAACCCGGAGCATCTGGAGATTCTGGAGCGGTGGCTGCGTTCGTACCGGCCGGAGGAGCTGTTCGACGCCTCGGGCGCGCCGGTCGAGCTGGTGCGCGGCCTGGCGCCGGAGGGTGACCTGCGGATGAGCGCCAGCCCGCACGCCAACGGCGGCCTGCTCACCCGCGACCTGGACCTGCCGGACTTCCGCGACTACGCCGTCGACGTGACCACCCCCGGTGACTCGCACGCCGAGTCGACCCGGCGGCTCGGCGAGATGCTGCGCGACGTGTACCGTGCCAACCCCGACCGGTTCCGGCTGTTCTGCCCCGACGAGACCAACAGCAACCGCCTCGGCGCCGTCTTCGAGGTCTCCGACCGGGCGTTCATGGAGCGGGTCACCGACGCCGACGTCGCGATCAGCCGGCACGGCCGAGTCATGGAGGTCCTGTCGGAGCACAACTGCCACGGCTGGCTGGAGGGGTACAACCTGACCGGCCGGCACGGCATGTTCGCCACCTACGAGGCGTTCGCGATGGTGAGCGCGTCGCAGACCGTCCAGCACGGCAAGTGGCTGCAGGAGGCGAAGCGGCTGGACTGGCGGGCGAAGGTCCCCAGCCTCAACGTGCTGCTCACCTCCACCGCCTGGCGCAACGACCACAACGGCTTCTCCCACCAAGGCCCCGGCCTGATCCAGGTCGTGCTCACCCAGCGCGGTGACGTTGCCCGGGTGTACCTGCCGCCGGACGCCAACTGCCTGCTGTCCGTGGCCGACCACTGCCTGCGGTCGCGTTCGTACATCAACCTCATCGTCATCGACAAGCAGCCGCAGCTGCAGTGGCTGACGATGGACCAGGCGATCGAGCACTGCACCCGCGGCGCCGGCATCTGGGAGTGGGCCGGCACCGACGACGGCAGCACCGACCCGGACATCGTCCTGGCCTGCGCCGGCGACGTCGTCACCATGGAGACGGTCGCCGCGGCGCAGATCCTGCAGGCCCGGCTGCCGAAGCTCAAGGTCCGCGTCGTCAACGTCGTGGACCTGATGACGCTGCCCCGGCCGAAGGACCACCCGCACGGGATGAGCCCGACCCGGTTCACCGAGCTGTTCACCGACTCGGTCGATGTCGTGTTCGCCTTCCACGGGTACCCGGGCGCGATCCACCAACTGGTGCACGGCCGCCCCGACGCCGACCGGTTCCGGGTCCGCGGCTTCATCGAGGAGGGCACTACCACGACCCCGTTCGACATGACCGTGCGCAACCGCGCGTCGCGGTACCACCTGGTCATGGACGCCATCAACAACGCCAAGCGGCTGCCCCGCGGCGCCGCCGAGCTCAAGGCGTGGTGCGAGCAGAAGCTCGCTGAGCACGAGGCGTACGTGGTGGAGCACCTCGAGGACATGCCCGAGGTGCGCGGCTGGACCCTCGGCGACTGGGCACACCAGGGATGAGCACGGCGAGCGAGGCGCTGGCCCGGGCGGCGGACACCGCCCGGCTGGCGCCGTCCGTGCACAACACCCAGCCGTGGCGGTGGGTCGTGCGTGGCGACCGGCTGGAGCTGTACGCGGTGACCGACCGGCAGCTGCGCGAGCAGGACCCGGCCGGCCGCCTCATGCTGCTCAGCTGCGGCGCGGCGCTGCACCACGCCCGCGTCGCCCTGGACGCCGCGGGCTGGACCTACACGGTGCAGCGGACGGCCGGCGAGCCCCTCGCCGTCGTGCACGCCGAGGCGCCCGGCACGGCAGATCCGGCCGCGATGCGCCGGCTGCAGCTGCTGCAGGTGCGGCGCACCGACCGCCGGGCGGTCAGCGACGAGCCGGTCGCCCCGGAGGCCGTGCAGGCCATCACCGATGCCGCCAGGGCCGGCGGTGCCCGGCTGCACGTGCTCAACCGCGACCAGGTCCTCGAGCTCGCCGTCATGATCGAGCACGCCGGCGACGCCGAACGCCACGACGAGCGGATGCGGGCCGAGACCGCGTCCTGGGTCGGCGGCGACCGGCTGGCCGGCACCGGCCTGCCCGACGCCGTCATCCCGGTGGAGCTGCCCCTGACCACGGTCGCCGAGCGCGACTTCGGGGTCAGCGGCACCCTGCAGGCCGGCGCCGGCCACGACACCGCCGCCGCCTACGCCGTGCTGTACGGCGACGGCGACGAACCGGCCGACTGGCTGCGCGCCGGCGAGGCCCTCAGCGAGGTCTGGGTCGCCGCGACCGACCACGGCGCCGCGGTGCTGCCGCTGAGCAGCCCGATCGAGCTCGACTTCACCCGGCAGGCGCTGCGGCGCATGCTCGGCGAGGTCGGCTACCCGTTCCTGGTGCTGCGCCTGGGCACCACCGACCCCGACCACGCCGGACCGGCGCACACGCCCCGCCTGCCGGTCGAGCAGGTCATCGAGATCGTCGAGGACGCCGGGAGCTCCTGACCGGGGTCCACCAGGCCGTCCGCCGGGGCTTCCACAGCCCGGCGGGCGGCTTTCCACTGCACCTGAAGTTGAGCGAGGCCACCGCGCCGCGGCCGGCGAACACGTCCGACGACCCGCCGAGCCTGGTGGCGAGCGCGCCGCGCCCGGCCCGGCCGCGCCAGTAGTCGTGCAGGTCGTCGCGGTAGCGGTCGTTCCACTCGACCCAGCCGGGCGGGAAGGCGCCGAGGGCGTACCCGGCGCAGTCCCACGGCTCGGCGACGAGCTTCACCCCGGCGAACGCGGGGTCGCCGGCCAGCTCGCGCAGCAGCGGCGCGTCCGGAGGCCCCCGGCGGCGCCGCGGGCGCGTGCCGCTGCTGCGGGACACGGCCGCGTGCGGCGGCGATGCGGGCCGCGCGGTGCTGCTGTTCGAGCAGGGCGGCGAGGACGGGTTCACCGGGTCGGTCCTGCCGGACGACCGGTGGGGCGGTGTCGGACGGCCTGGGGTTCTCCGACCGCACGATGTCCTCGACGGCCTCGACGTACTCGCCGGCGCTGAACCGTTCGAGGTTGAACGACTGGCGGCTGGCCCGGGCCTGCCACAGGCGGATGATGTTGACCGTCTGGGTGCCGTGCCCCGGGACCAGCATGTGGCTCGGCTCCCCGCGCACCACCTCGCCGGGGATCCAGCGGCGCCGCAGGCCGGTCGGGTCGTCGTCCACCGGCTCCGTGGTGCCGTAGAAGCCGGCCAGTTGCCGGTCGTCGGGCGCGGCGAACTCCCACGGGTTGCCGCGTACCGGTCCACCAGCCGGTCACGGACGGTCAGGGCGAGCGTGTAGTAGGCGTCGTAGCTGCTGGCCGACTGGGTGGCCGTGCCGCGCTGGTAGTAGAGGTTGCTGGCCAGCTCCTGTTCGAGGTGTTCGCGGGTGGTGCCGACGGCCCGGCGCTTCGCTCTGGTCTGGACGGTGGTCACGCTGGTCCTTCCCCGGGCATCCTGCATGCTCACGCTCGGTATCGCTCACGTGGCGGACAGTGATCGGCGAAGTGGGACCATTGGTCTCAGCGCATCGCGGCGATGAGCTCCTCGACGTCGACGGAGGCCGCCGAGCACGCCCGGTCCGAGTACGCGTAGGGCAGCACCAGCCGGCCCTCGTGGACCAGCCCGCCGCACGAGTACAGCACGTTCGGCACGTACCCCTCCCGCTCGTCGTCGTCGGGCTCCAGCAGTGGCCGCTCGATCCGGCCGAGCACCACGCTCGGGTCGTCGCGGTCCAGCAGCATGGCACCCATCACGTACCGGCGCAGCATGCCGACGCCGTGCGTGACGACGAGCCAGCCGGCGGGCGTCTCGACCGGCGAGCCGCAGTTGCCCATCTGGACCAGCTCCCAGTCGTGCACCGGTTCGGCCAGCCGCTGCGGGCTGCCCCAGTGCACGAGGTCCTGCGAGGTCATCACGAACAGCCGCTGCCCGTCCTGGCGGCCCAGCGCCCACCAGCGCCCGCCGACCTGCCGCGGGAACAGCGCGATGCCCTTGTCCGACACGCCGGGGCCGGTCATCGGCCGCACCGTGAACGTGGCGAAGTCGTCGGTGCGGATCAGCTTGATGGTGATGTCCCGGCCGTTGTACGCGGTGTACGTCGCCGCCCAGCTGGTCGAGCCGCCGGGCAGCTGCAGCGGCACGAACCGCGCGTCCTCCAGCCCGAGCGTCTCGTCGGGCGACGCCGCGTACAGGACCCGCTCGTCCAGCGGTGTCGCCGGGTCGAAGCGCACCGTGTACCCACCGGCGCCGCCGTCCGTGCCGGCGGTGACGCGGCCTGGGGTGGCCCACCGGCCGGCGGGGTCGAGCCGCAGCCGCCCGGCGGCGCCGACCGTGCCGGTGCGGAACTCCACCGTCGAGCGGTGCCCCTCACCGATCGCCCGCAGGCTGACCACGACGCGCAGCTCGCCCGGCCCGGCGCCGCGCTGGTCGGGCGCGGGCACGATCGACGGGTTGCACAGGGCGGCGGCCTCCACCGCGTACTCCATGGTGGTGTATGCGGCCGCGAGCAGCCGCCGGTCCTCACCGACGCCGGACGGGTCGAGGTGCAGCAGGTCGACGAGCTCGGCCCAGCGGCGGCGCAGCTGCGCGATGAGGTCCCGGTGCCGCCAGCCGAAGCGGGCGGTCATGTCCCGCAGCGCCTCGCCGGCCTGCTCGTCGGTGAAGCGCAGGACCCGCTCGACCCGCTCCGCCAGCACCGCGGGCGCGAAGTTCAACGGCAGCGCCACGACCCGCGCCGGGTCCGGCTCCAGCCGCAGTTCCTGCCGCGCCACCGCGATGTCCGTCCTGCCGCGCGCGGGCGCCTCCAGCATGCTGAGCACCGGTGCCTCCTGTCTTCCGCCACGCGGCGGTCCGTTCCATCCGTGGGTCGGACTGGGCGTCGCGGGGCGACCCGCCGAGCGCGGACGCCCGATGTCAACGATCCGGCGTGTGCGGCGTGGTGGGGTTCCCGCCGGGTTGCCGGTCCGGTGCCGTTGCCGCGGCCGCCGGCGGGCCGATGCGCGGACTGCTCCCGAGCAGCACGTCAGGAGCGTGCAGTGGTGGCGACGGGAAAGCCGCATGAGATCATCTTCTCGGTGTCCGTCGGTGGGCGCCGTCGAAGCAACGGAGGCATCTCATGAGCGTCACAGCACAATCGGCCGGCCGGCAGGCAGCGCCCGCGCGGACCGTTCGGGTCCTGTCCGTCCTGGTCATGCTCGCCGGGCTCGTCATGCTCGTCGCCGGTGCGGGCACCTGGTTCACCGTGCAGGGCCAGCTCGCGGACGAACGCATCACCGTGTCCGAGGACGCGGACTGGTTCGCGGGGGAGAAGATCGACGGACCGCTCACCGCGTACTCCGAGGCGCAGGTCATCGAGAAGCACGCGCTGAAGGCCAGCAACGGCAAGACGTACGCCGAGCTCGACAAGAGCGACCCGACCCGGGCGACCGTCATGAACGGCTCGTTCCTGCGCGCGTCGCTGTTCACGTCGGTGGTGTCCTTCGGCGTCGCGGCCATGGCGATGGGTCTCGGACTGCTCGTGGCGCTGATCGGCTACGCCCTGCTCACCGTTTCCCGTCAGCTGGCCCCGGTGCCCGCCGCCGGCCCGGCGACGGAGGACTGACGCAGCGGACGGCGCGTCGCGACGCGGCGGTGCCGGGTCGCTTGGTTGCAGTCCGCGCAACCAGGCGACCTGGGGTCCCCGGATCTGCCTAGCATCCGGCGTAGGACCCCATTGTGGAAGGAACGATCCTCGTGACCGCAGTTACCGATCGGCGCGCCGACGTCAGCGATGCACTGGTCACCGCGGTGGCCCGGGACAGCGTCCGGTCAGGTCGTGACGGCGGCGAGCAGCAGCACGCAGGCACCGAGCTCGATCATGCCGACGTGCTTCGGGGCGAGCCGGAACCGGGGGATGACCACGGCGCGCGCCAGCAGCAGCGTGAACACGACCGCCGGCAGGGCGCCGAGGAGCGTGGCGGCCGCGGCGGCGGCCGCGTGGTAGGTCACCGACGCCCGGAGGTACGCGGGGTTGTCGCGTTCCCGGATCATCGTCTTGACGTACAGCACGGTGCCGGTGAAATACAGCAGCACCGCGGCGAACACGGGCACGACCTCGCCCGGAGGGGTGCCGGCGACGGTGGCGGCGACGAAGACCATGACGCAGCTCTGCACGACCGAGGCGATGTCGTTGAGCAGCGCCCGCTCCCGGCGCCGCCGCGCGTAGAGGGCGTTGCAGGCCGACAGCAGCGCGTACACCGGGGCGTACGCGAGGACCTGCGGCCGGACCGCGACGACGAGGCCGGCCAGGACCGCGGCGAGCGGCGCGTACAGCAGCAGCTGCGCCCGGAACCGGGCCGGGCGGCGCGTCTTGACCGCCTGCAGGACGTAGTACGAGCACAGGTACCCGGCGAGCCACGCACCGAGCAGCGGCAGGTGCACCCAGTGGAAACCGGCGGTGAGCACGCCGCCGAGCCAGGGCACGGCCAGCATCGCCCAGGCGCCGTGCTGCGGCGGGACGAACTGCCGGGCGCCGGGCCGGCGGGCCGGGCGCCGGGTGGCCGTGCCCGTCATCGAACCGGTGGCCGTCATCGGCGGGCGCGGGAGAGCAGGTACGTCACCAGTCCGGGCACGGCGGCCACCGCGGCGCACCCGAGCGTCCCGGTCAGGGTGAGCGCCTCGGTGCCCAGCAGCGCGTGCAGCGGCGCCAGCCAGACGGCGCCGAGCTGCAGTACCAGCGACACCGCGACCGCCACGTCGAGGCCCCAGTTGCGGTGGCCGGTGCCCCGGGCCCGCAGCGCGAGCGCGACACCGAGCTGGGCCAGCCCCAGCACCAGGAACAGCACGCTCTGCCAGGGGCCGCCCGCGTGCCTGGTCCACAGCGCGGCGGCCAGGGCGGTCGCGGTGATCAGCGCGCTGGTGACGGCGATCGGTGCCGCCAGCCCGCCGAGGATCGCCTGGTCGGGGCGGCGGGGCGGGCGTCGCATGAGGCCGGGGGCCGCCGGCTCGCCGCCGAGCGCCACGCCGGGCAGGCCGTGGGTGATCATGTTGATCCACAGGATCTGCGCCGGCAGCAGCGGCACTGCCATGCCCAGCCATGGCCCGGCGAGCATGATGAGCACCTCGGCGGCGCCGCCGGACAGGGCGTAGACGAGGAACCGGCGGATGTTGGCGTAGATGCGCCGGCCCTCGCGCACGGCGGTGGCGACGGTGGCGAGGTTGTCGTCGGCGAGCACGAGGTCCGCGGCCTGGCGTGCCGCCTCGGTGCCGCCGCGGCCCATCGCGACACCGATGTCGGCGCGGCGCAGCGCGGGCGCGTCGTTCACGCCATCGCCGGTCATGGCCACCACGGCGCCGTCGCGTTGCAGCGCCTCGATGATGGTGAGCTTGCGTTCCGGGCTGGTGCGGGCGTACACGACGGCCGGTTCGGCCGCGTCGACCGGGTCGTCGCCGAGCGCGACCCTGGCGCCCGCGGCGGCGATGCCGACCCGCTCGGCGATCGCGGCGGCCGTCGCGGGGTGGTCTCCGGTGATGAGGATCAGCTGGATGCCGGCGTCGTGGAACGCCGTGACGGCGTCCGGTGCCGCGTCGCGCACCGGGTCGACGAGGGCGACCAGGCCGAGCAGCCGCAGCCCCCGTTCGACGTCGTCCGCCGCGGCGCCGGCACCGCCGTCGCGGTGCGCGGTGGCGACGGCGAGCACCCGGTACCCGTCGCCGGCGAGGTCCGCGGCGGTGCGGGCCGCCCACGCGCGGGTCTCGTCGTCGGTGTCGACCGGGCCGCCCGTGGCGAGCAGCCCGTCGGGCGCCCCCTTGCACACGACCAGATGGCCGCCGTCCGGGTCGGCGTGCACCGTGGTCATGCGGCGGCGGTCCGCGTCGAACGGCACCTCGTCCACCCGCGGGTAGCGTTCCCGCGCTGCCGTGCCGACGCCGCACCGGCCGGCGGCGGCCAGCAACGCGGCCTCCATCGGGTCGCCGACCGGCGCCCACGCCGTGCGCTCGCCGCCCGGGGCGGCCAGGTCGGCGTCGGTGCACAGCACGAGGGCCCTCGCCAGCTCCAGCGCGCCCTCGCCGGGGGTGGGCGTCGCGGTGCCGGCCGGGTCGTACCCGGTCCCGCGCACGACGACCTCGGTGCGGTCCGGCAGCAGGAGCCGCTCGACGCTCATCAGCCCCTCGGTGAGGGTACCGGTCTTGTCGGTGGCCAGGACCGTCACCGAGCCGAGCGTCTCCACGGCCGGCAGCCGCCGCACGATCGCCGCCCGCTGCGCCATCCGGCGCGCGCCCAGCGCCAGCGAGAGGGTCACGACCGCGGGTAGCGACTCGGGCACGGCCGCCACGGTCAGGCTCACCGCCGCGAGCAGCATCTCGCCGACCGGCTGGCCGCGCAGCACACCGACCAGGAACACCACCGCCGACAGCGCCACGGCGATCGCGGCGAGCACCTTGCCGAGCCCGACGAGCCGCCGCTGCAACGGCGTCGGCCGCCGGGGCTGCCCGGCCACCAGCGCGGCGATGCGGCCCAGCGCGCTGTGCTGACCGGTGCGCAGCACGACCCCGGTGGCCCGGCCCGTGGCGGTCACGGTGCCGGCGGACAGCTCCCCGCCGACGTCCTTGGCCACGGTCATGGACTCGCCGGTGAGCGCCGACTCGTCCGCCGTCAACCGGACCGCCTCGACGACCTGCACGTCGGCGGGGACGATGTCGCCGGCCTCGACGCGGACCAGGTCACCGGGGACGAGATCGCCGGCCGGGACCGACACGTCGGTGCCGTCGCGGCGCACGCGGGCCGACGGCGCGGCCATGCGGCGCAGCGCCGCCACCGCCCGGTCCGCGCGCAGCTCCTGCACGACGCCGACCGTGGTGTTGAGCACGATCACCAGCATGATGACGACGAGGTCGCTGATGTCGCGCAGCAGCGCGGTGACCACCATCGCGGCGAGCAGCACGACGATCAGCGGGTCCCGCAGCTGCGCGCCGACGCGCGCCAGGACCGACGGCGGCCGGGCCGCGGGCAGTTCGTTGCGCCCGTGCTGGTCCCGCAACGCTGCGGCCTGTGCGGTGGTGAGCCCGTCCCGGTGCGTCGTCAGCGTGGGCGTCATGCTTCGACCGTCGCACCGCCCGCCACGCCCGGCCAGGGGCGAAGGTCCTGTGGCAGCCGGGACCGGTGCGGGGCCGCGCCCCGCACCGGTCACCGTGTCACGCGGACTTCGGCGCGTGGGCGATCAGCACCGGGCATTCCGCGTAGTGCATGAGCTGCTGGCCGACGGAGCCGAGCAGCAGCCCGGTGAAGCCGCCGTGCCCGCGGCTGCCGACCACGGCGAGCTGCGCCGTGTGCGACATGCCGATGAGGACCTTCGCGGCCCGCCCGGCGGCGACGACGGCCTCGAGCTTCACGCCCGGGTACCGGTCCCGCCAGCCGCCCAGCGACGACTCGAGCGCGGTGCGCTCCGCCGCCTCGGCCGCCTCGTGCGGCACGACGGCCGCCGGTGGTGGCACGTACGCGCGGACGGCCACGACCCCGGTGCCGCGGGCCGCGGCGGCCTCGAACGCCAGGCGCAGCGCCGTCTCCGCGGACGCCGAGCCGTCCACGCCGACGACCACCGGCCCGCCGACCACGCCGGAGTGCCCGCGCACGACGGCGACGGGGATGCGCGCGTGCGTCGCGACCTGCTGGCTCACCGAGCCCAGCAGCAGGTTGCTGACCCCGCCGGCGCCGCGGCTGCCGACGACGAGCAAGGACGCGGCGGTGTCGCCGAGGTCGAGCAGGGTGGTGGCGCCGGACGCCTGCACGGCGGTGCCGATGACGTCGACGCTCTCGTGGCGTTCGCGGACCCGGCTGACGGCCTCGTCGACGAGCTGCTCGCCGGCGCGTTCGGCGGCCTCGATGAGCTCGGCTGTGACGTCGTAGTAGATGCCCGGCCACGCGAGCTGGTAGCCGTGCACGATCTGCAGCTGCGAGTGCGTCCGGGCGGCCTCGTCGGCGGCCCAGTCGACCGCCTTGCGCGCCTCGTCGGAGCCGTCGTAGCCGACCACGATCCGCTGGGCGTTCATGATGTCCTCCTTCAGTGCCCCCGCGCGTGCGCTGCGGGGCCGTCGTTCGATGGGTTCTGCGGCGGCGGGTCCCCGGCCCGCAGCGCGGCCGCGATCTGCTGCGCCCAGCTGCGGACCTCGCCGGGGTCGGGTTCCAGCGCGTGCGGCGTCCACGGCTGCCCCGGCGGGTGCGCGGCCAGGAACGGGCGGTGGTCCAGCGCCGCGACGGCGTCCTCGACGGCGCTGATGTCGATGCGCTGCTGCGGGGCGACCGCGTCGCCGGCCGGGCTGTTGGAGAACAGCCAGACCGGGACGCGGCACAGCCGCTGCCGCTGCGCCATCGCGAACCGCACCGTGCGCCGCGGCCAGTGCCCGCCCCGGGCCGGCCCGCCGAGCACGACCGCGTCGAAGCCGCCCAGGCCGCTTTCGCCGCCGCCTTCGCCGCTCCTGTCGGCGGGCACCTCGCGCACGACGCTGTCCAGGCCGTGCGCGCCGAGGGTGGCGCCGATCAGCCGCGCCGTGTCGGCGGACGCACCGTCGTCGTCGGTGTACGCGACCAGGACGCGCATGTCGTCACCCTCCAGTGTCCAGCGATGTTCAACGGGTGTCGGAGCCGCTCGCCGCGACGGCGCTGCGGCCCGCCTCCAGCCGGGCGACCGGCACCCGGAACGGCGAGCAGGACACGTAGTCCAGCCCTGCCTCGTGGAAGAAGTGGATGGATGCCGGGTCCCCGCCGTGCTCGCCGCAGACGCCGATGTGCAGGTCCGGCCGGGTCCGCCGGCCCTCCTCCACGGCGATGCGCACCAGCCGGCCGACCCCGTCGCGGTCGATCGACTCGAACGGCGACACCCCGAAGATGCCGAGCTCCAGGTAGCGGGCGAAGAACGCGCCCTCGACGTCGTCGCGGGAGAAGCCCCATCCCATCTGGGTGAGGTCGTTGGTACCGAAGGAGAAGAAGTCCGCAGCGCGGGCGATCTCCCCGGCGGTGAGGGCGGCCCGCGGCACCTCGATCATCGTGCCGACCCGCGCCTGCACGCCGAGCGAGCCGAGCAGCCGCAGCGCCTCGTCGCGGACGGCCTCCAGCTCCTGCACGGCACCGACGAGCGGCACCATGATCTCGGGGTGCACGGTGACGCCCTGCGCGCGGCAGTCGAGGGTGGCCTCGGCGACGGCGCGGATCTGCATCGCGAACAGGCCGGGCACCACCAGGCCGAGCCGGACCCCGCGCAGGCCGAGCATCGGGTTCTCCTCGTGCATCCGCTGGACCGCGTCCAGCAGCGCCCGGTCGTGGCCGTCCGGCTCGCCGCGCGACTCGGCCAGGGCGACCTTCACCGACAGCTCGTCGAGCGGGGGCAGGAACTCGTGCAGCGGCGGGTCGATCAGCCGGATCGTCACCGGCAGCCCGTTCATGGCCTGGAACAGCTGCACGAAGTCGGCGCGTTGCAGCGGCAGCAGGTCCGCCAGCGCCGCGTCGCGGTCCTCGTCGGTGCGGGCCAGGATCAGCCGTTCGACGAGCGGCCGCCGCTCACCGAGGAACATGTGCTCGGTGCGGCACAGCCCGATGCCCTGCGCGCCGAAGCGGCGGGCCCGGGCGGCGTCGTCGAACGTGTCGGCGTTGGCGCGCACGGCCAGCCGCCGCACCTTGTCGGCGTGGCCGAGGATGCGGTCGACGGCCGCGACGAGCGGGTCGGCGCCGGGGGAGAGGGTGCCCTCGAAGTAGCGCACCACCGGCGACGGCTGCACCGGCACGGCGCCGAGGTACACGCGGCCGGTGGTGCCGTCGATGGAGACCACGTCGCCCTCCGACACGACCCGGCCGGCCACGGTGAACCGGCGCGCGTCGACGTTGACGTCGAGGTCCTCGGCGCCGCACACGCACGTCTTGCCCATGCCGCGGGCGACCACGGCGGCGTGCGAGGTCTTGCCGCCGCGGCTGGTCAGGATGCCCTGCGCGGCGATCATGCCGGGCAGGTCGTCGGGGTTCGTCTCGCGGCGCACCAGGATCACCGCCGTCCCGCCGGCGGCCAGCTGCGCCGCGCGCCGGGCGTCGAACACGACCGCGCCGACCGCCGCGCCGGGCGAGGCGGCGATGCCGGTCGCGATCCGCTCGGGCGCGCCGGACAGGTCGAACGCCGGGAACATCAGCTGCCCGAGCTGCGCACCCGTCACCCTGCTCAGCGCCTCGTCGGCGTCGATGACGCCGTCGTCGACGAGCTGCGCGGCGATGACGAACGCCGCCGCCGCGGTCCGCTTGCCGACCCGGGTCTGCAGCATCCACAGCTTGCCGCGTTCGATGGTGAACTCGATGTCGCACAGGTCGCGGTAGTGCGCCTCCAGTTGCGCCATGATGGCCAGCAGCTCGTCGTACGAGCGCCGGTCGAGCCGCGCGAGCTCCTGCAGCGGCACCGTGTTGCGGATGCCGGCCACGACGTCCTCGCCCTGGGCGTTGGCGAGGTAGTCGCCGTAGACGCCGGGCGCGCCGGTGGCCGGGTCGCGGGTGAACGCCACCCCGGTGCCGGAGTTGGCGCCGAGGTTGCCGAAGACCATGGCGACGATGTTCACCGCGGTGCCGAGGTCCGCCGGGATGTGCTCCTGCCGCCGGTACAGCACGGCACGCTCGGCGTTCCAGGACTTGAAGACGGCCCGGATCGACTGGTCGAGCTGCTCGCGCGGGTCCTGCGGGAACGGCCGCCCGGTGTGCGCGGTGAAGATCTCCTTGTACGTGCCGACCAGCGCCCGCAGGTCCTCGGCGTCCAGGCCGAGGTCGTCGGTGGTGCCCTTGGCCGCCTTGGCCGCGTCGAGCGCCTGGTCGAAGCGTTCGCCGGGGACGTCGCAGACGGTCTTGCCGAACATCTGGATCAGCCGCCGGTAGGAGTCCCAGGCGAAGCGGGCGTCGCCGCCGGTCTGTTCGGTGAGGCCGGCGACGGTCTCGTCGGTCAGGCCGACGTTGAGGATCGTCTCCATCATGCCGGGCATCGAGAACTTCGCCCCGGAGCGCACCGAGACCAGCAGCGGGTCGGCGGTGTCGCCGAGCCGCCGCCCCGCCTGCTGTTCCAGGCGCTCCAGGTGCAGGCCGATCTCGTCGGCGAGGCCGAACGGTTCGTCGCCGGTGCGCAGGTACGCCCGGCACGCGTCGGTCGTGACGGTGAACCCGGGCGGCACCGGCAGCCCGAGCTTCGCCATCTCCGCCAGGTTGCCGCCCTTGCCCCCGAGCAGGTCCTTGAGCTCCATGCCACCTTCGGCGAAGTCATACACGTACTTGGTCACGACCGGCCTCCTTCAGCGCGGTGGGGGCCGCCGGCGCCGGCCGGCACTGGCGGGTGGTGATGGTGCCCCGTACGCAGCCCAGGTCGTCCACGACGAACGCGACGTCCATGCCGGCGTCGGTGAGGACCCTCGACGCCCGCGCCACCGGCCAGGTGCCGGCGACGGTGGCGGCGGGTGCCATGAGGTCGGCCGCGACCGCCCCGTGCAGTCCGGCCCGGCGGCGGCGGTGCCGCGGCGTGCCCGCGACCCGGGGGCCGGCGGCGTGGAGGCCGGCGGCGTGTGGGCCGGCGGCGGGGGCGAACAGGTCAGGGTGGTCGGCCGGGTCGATGACGCCGACGAGCCGGCCGAAGCCGTCCACGACCGCGACACCGGCGGCCGTGCCGCCCTCCACGAGGTCGACCACCTGTTGCAGGCGGGCGTGCTCCTCGACGGTGACCGCGCCAGCGGTCATCAGGGTCGCCACGGTCGGCGTCACGGTGCACCTCCAAGGGGTCCGTCTCGAAAGCTAGGCACGGTCCCCGGCCCTGGACAGGGCCGATGGACCCGGGTTCCCGGGCCGGTCGAACGTCACCCCCGGACGTGTCGTTGGGCCCTGCTGCACGGGTCCGCCCCGGTCGTACGGTCGGCCCGAGACACAGCGACGAACTGCAGGGACGCCAGAAGGAGGCACACCATGGGCCGCTGGAACGTCGCCGACGTGATGACGATCGGCGCGATATCGGTGCAGGAAGACACGCCGTTCAAGGAGATCGTCGACCTTCTGGAGGCGCACGAGATCAACGCGGTCCCAGTGGTGGACGGCTTCGACCGGGTCGTCGGCGTCGTGTCGTCGGCGGATCTGGTGCCGAAGATCGAGTTCGCCGGCGACGACGACCACCTGCGGCTGTTCGAGAACCGGCACACCCGCCAGGCGCGCGGCAAGGCCCACGCGACCGCCGCCGGCGAGCTGATGAACGCCCCGGCCGTCACCGTCATGAGTACCACGTCCGTGGTCGCCGCGGCCAGGATCATGGAGGCCGAGGAGCTCAAGCGGCTGCCGGTCGTCGACGACATGGGCCGCCTCATCGGCATGGTCACCCGCCGCGACCTGCTCAAGGTGTTCCTGCGTACCGACGAGGAGATCCGCCGCGAGATCCTCGCCGACGCCATCGAGGGCCTGGTCGGCGTCGAGCGGTCCCGGCTGCGCGTCGAGGTCGACGACGGCGTCGTCACCCTGCTCGGCCAGGTGGAGCGGGCCTCGCTCATCCCGGCCATCATCCGCCAGATCGAACGCGTCGACGGCGTCGTGGACGTCGTCAGCCACCTCTCACCCGAGGTGGACGACACCAGCGACCAGCCGAAGGGCTACCGCGCACCCGTGATGTTCTGACCGGCGGTGCGGCGGAAGGGGGCGGACGGCAGAGCCGTCCGCCCCCTTCCGCCGTGGCGATCACTCCACGACGAGCCGGTGGGCCCGGATCAACCGTGCCCACCATGGGCGAGGGGTGCGCCGCCGCGGCAGGAGGTGTGCGGGGGCGGCGCCCTTCACGCTGAGCCAGCCGCCGGGGCCCATGCTGACCGCGCCGACCGATGCGCCGGATCTGCGCGCGGCGGTGCCGGCGGCGACCACGGCAGCGGCGGCGGCGAGGCCCGCCACGGCGCACCACGCGAGGCGCTGCGGGTCCACGACCGGCACGAAGCAGACGGTGCCGTCACCGCGGACGGCGACGGCACCGAGGGGCCTGGACCAGTCGGCGTGGCGCTCGACCACGGGGATCAGCACGGTGCCGCCGGCGGCGGTGACGGTTGGTTCGAGTGCGGTCATGGTGGTGGCTCCCCGGGGTCGTCGGTGTCAGGACGGGCGCGCAGGCTGCGCAGGTACGGGTCGGGCTCGGCGCCGACCATGCACAGCCGCAGCCGCACCCCGCCGACCGCGCACCCGTCCGGGAGCACCCGGATCGGGTCCAGATCGAGCTCCGCGATCTCCGGTACGTCCTCGGCCAGCCGGCCCAGGCGCAGCAGCAGGTCCTCCAGGGCCGCGGTGCCGGCGGGCACGGCGCCGGTGAGCAGGGACCGCCACATGCCCGCCGCGTCGCGGTCGGTGAGGGGCAGCAGCCGCACGACCCGTTCGCCGTGCGGCCCGGTGGGGGCGCTGGCGCCGAGCGTCACCAGCGAGCCGAACAGCGGGTCGTGCGCGATCCCCGCGACCAGCTCCACACCAGCGGCAAGCTGCGAGTCCGGGGCCGGGATGCCGTACGCGTCGAGCAGCCGCCGGGCGACCCCGGCCGGTTGCCAGCCGCCGCCGGCGTGCACCGCGGCATCCACGACCGCGCGGGCGGCGGTGGCCCGCACGCCGCCGAGCGCCGGGCGTTCGCCGATCGGCGAGCGGCGCCACGCGGCGTAGCGGGCGACCCGGCCGAGGGCGCGGACCGCGGGTTCAGGCAGCCGGTACACGGGGACCTTGCGCCGGCCCAGCGTCGCCGGCGGGTCGGTGACCCCGACCACCACGACCGCGACGGGCAGGTCGGTGGCGTCGTCGACGGCGTCGGCGAGGGCCTGCAGCGTGGCCGCGCCGTCGTCGGTGCGGGTGGCGGCGTACGCGACGAGGAGCAGGTCGGCCTCGCCCGAGGCGGCCACCACCTGGACCGCGGCGGCCATGGCCGAGGCGGTGGCGCCGGTGCCGAGGTCGGCGGGGTTGCCGGCGGTCACGGCGCCGGGTGCCAGCCGGCGCAGCCGGTCGGCGGTCGCGGGGGCGAACGGCGGCACCGTCAGCCCGGCGGCGCCGGCCGCGCCGGCGGCCAGGACGGCGAGCCCGCGGGCGTTGCCGACGACGGCGAGCCGGTCACCGGCCGGCAGCGGCTGGTCCACGAGGATCCTGGCGGTGTCGAGCAGGTCGCCGAGGGTGTCGGTACGGATGACGCCGGCCTGCTCGAACAGCGCCTCGACGGCGACGTCGGCGGGGCTGGCGCCGGGGCGCCGGGCGCTCTGCACGGCCAGGACCGGTTTGCGCCGGCCGAGGGCGCGGGCGATCCAGGCGAAGCGGCGCGGGTTGCCGAACGACTCCAGGTACAGCGCGACCGCCCGGGTGGCCGGGTCGTCGTGCCAGTACGCCAGCAGGTCGTTGCCGCTGACGTCGGCCTTGTCGCCGAGGGACACGAAGGTGGACACCCCGATGGCGTCCCGCGCGGCGGCCTCGAGGATGGCCACGCCGATCGCGCCGGACTGCGAGGCGACCGCGAGCCCTCCGGATGGTGGCAGGGTCCGGGCGAACGTCGCGGTGAGCCGCACCGCCGGGTCGGTGTTGAGCACGCCGAGGCTGTCCGGGCCGACGAGCCGCATGCCGTGCCGCCGCGCCTGCCGTACGAGGCCCGCCTGGACGGTGGCGTCCAGCCCGGACGTGAGGATGAGCGCGGCACGGACCCCAGCGGCGCAGCACTCGGCCACAACCTGCTCCACGGCGGCCGCGGGCACGGCGATGACGGCCAGGTCGAGCGGCTCGCCGACGAGCGCGACGGACGGCAGCGCGGGCAGGCCGAGGATGTCGCGGGCGCGAGGGTTGACCGCGAACAGGTCGCCGTCGTACCCGCCGGCCTGCAGCGCGGCGAGGATCTCGTGCCCGGCGCCGCCCGGCCGCCGGCCCGCGCCGATGACGGCGACGGACGCCGGGGCGAGCAGCGGCCGCAGCGAGTGGTGGGCGGCGGTGCGGTCCCGTTCGCCGACCGCGGCGAGGGCGGCCTCGTCCGGCAGTGTCGGGATGCGCACCCGCACCACGCCGGGGTCCCCGAAGCCGCGCGGCACCCCCGGTGCCAGGTCGCCGCTGACGCGCAGCATCGCCCGGTTGCCGGCCAGGACGTCGCCGACGAGCTCGGTGATGCCCTGCCGGCGGGCGGCGGCGGCCAGGTGCTCCAGCAGCAGCGTGCCGAGCCCCTCGCCGTGGTGGTCGTCGTGCACGATGAGGGCGAAGTCGGCCTGTTCGGGGCCGATCCGCTCGTACGACCCGGCGGCCAGCACGGTGTCGCCCCGCTCGACCAGCAGCGCGAGGTGCTGGTCGTCGGCGGGGCGGGTCAGCCGCTGGACCTCCGTGTCCAGGGCGGCACCGGCGCTGAAGAACCGCAGGTACCGGTTCTGCACGGACATGCCCTCGTGCAGCGCGAGCAGCGCCGGCACGTCGGCGGCGGTGACCGGCCGGACCCGCACGACGCCGCCGTCGGCGGTCAGGCAGTCGGCCGGTGCCGCCGCGGCACTCATCCGGCGTCCGGGCCGGTGCCCCGTCCGGGCTCGGCGGGCACCGCCGGCTCGGAGACGACGAAGGACACCGCCGGCGCGGCGGGCGCCGGCGGCACGGTCACCAGGTCCGGCGCGCTGATGGCGTCGACCACGCTGAACACGCCGTCCAGGCTGCCGGCGATCCTGGCCGCCGCCATGACGTCGCGCCGCGGCGCGGTGCCCGACAGCGTCACCACGCCGTCGTGGACGGTGCCCGTGACACCCTCGTCGCCCTGGCACAGCCCGTTGACGAGCAGCTCGTCCACCAGCTCGCGTTCGATCGCCTCGTCGGAGCGCAGCGCGCCGCGCAGCAGGTCGCGCCTGGTCACGATGCCGACGAGCGCCCCGGTGTCGTCGTCGAGCACCGGCAGCCGCTTCACCCGGTGCCGCTGCATGAGCCCGGCGGCGGTGCTCACCGGCGCCCCGGCGGTCACGGTCACCGGCGGGGCGGTCATCAGCGCGGCGGCGGTGCCGGGGTCGGACCGTCGCGGGGTGGCGTCGCCGGCCGGGTCCAGCGCGGGCGCGGTGGCCGGTTGCAGGTTCGGCAGCAGGTCGGCCTCGGAGATCACGCCGATCACCCGGTCGTCGTCGCGCACGACGGGGACGCCGCTCACGCCGAACTCGGTGATGACGTCGACGACGTGGCGGCTGGTGCAGTCGGCGGTCACCACGACCACCGACGGGTTCATGACGTCACGGACCAGCAGGTCGTGCGCCGGTCGTAGGTCGTTCATCGGTCCACCTCCTTCGCGCTCACGATGCCCCGTGACCGCCGTGCGTACACGGGGCAAAGGTCACCTGAGTCCGGGCCCGTCGTCCTGACGTGGCGGCTCCGGGCCGGTGACGGAGTGCTCGGCGGCGTCGCGGGCGGCGAGCGACGCCATGATGCGCCGGTACCCGGCCGCGTCGAGCCGACCGGCGACCAGCCGCCTGGCGGCGTCCGCCTCCGCGGCCGCCAGCGGGTCGTCGGCCGCCCACGGGTCGTCGGCCGCCCACGGGTCGTCGGCCGCCCACGGGTCGTCGGCCGCCAGCGGGTCGGCAACTGCCAGCGGGTCGTCGGGCGCGACCGGCTCGGCGGGGGCCGGCGGCCGCGCCGGAGGCCGGGTCTGCCGCGCCGTGCGGCGGGCGCCGAGCCCGGCCCGGGTGCCGTCCGTGGCGGTGCCGGCCCGGTACACGGCCAGCACGGCGAACCCGGCAAAGCCGTACACCAGCAGGACGACGGCGGTCACGATCAGCGTGTGCATCATTGGTCCAGCTCCCGTCGGGCTACGCGACCAGTGCGCTGCCGTACTTCACGACCACCACCAGCGCCAGCAGCAGCAGCCAGATGGTGACCGCGATGGCGTCGAGGTCGGCGTCGATGGCGGCCCGCAGCGCGGGTGCGGCGCGGCGGGGCAGCGGCAGGTGGCCGTCGCGGATGTTGACATGGGTCAGGGTGGAGAACACCAGCGTGGTCGACACGGTGATCAGCAGGCACCACGGGCACAGCGCCCCGATGACGAACGACGACTGGTAGAACAGCCAGTAGGCGAAGACGACGCCGATGGTGTACACGATCTGCGCGGCGAGCATGAACCAGCGCGGGAACCGGACGCCGCCGAGGCTGGCGACCGCGACCGTGATCACGACGGGCTCGGCGACCAGGCCGAAGAAGGCGTTCGGGAAGCCGAACAGCGACGCCTGCCAGGAGCTGCCGACGGTGCCGCAGGACAGCACGGCGTTGATGTTGCAGGTGAGGTCGGCGGCCGGGTCGGCGGCGAGGCGGACCGCGTCGACGGACAGCACGAACGACGCGATCAGACTCAGCACCGCGGACAGCAGCATGGTGCCGTAGATCCAGCCGGTGCGGTGCCGCAGCCGCCGCACCCGCTCCAACGTTCCGGTCATGACTTCCCCTTGGCCGCCGTGATGGCGGCGGTCAGCGGGCCGGTGGTGTACAGGTCGCCCTCGAACACCTTGCCGTTGATCTTCACGGTGGGGGTGCCGGTGACGCCGCCGCGCTGGAACGCGGTCTCGGTGGAGGCCGCCACCCAGTGCTCGAACAGGCGCTGGGTGAACGTCGCGGCGACGTCCGCGGGGACCCCGGCGGCGGTCGCGATCGCCGCGATCCGCTCATCGGTCAGCCCGGGACCGCCCTCGGCCGGCTGCTGTGCGAACAGCGCGGCGTTGAACGCGAGCACCGACGCCGGCGCGCGGTCCGCCACGGTAGCGACGGCGTTCGCGGTACGGGTGGAGTACCGCGTGCCCTGCGACGCCTTGTCCAGGAAGGCGAGGGGGTGCAGCTCCAGCCGGACGGTGCCGTCGGCGACGAGCCGCTCCAGCTCGGCGCTGTTGGCCCGCTCGAACCGGCCGCAGTACGGGCACAGGTAGTCGAGGTACACCGTCACCGTGACGGGCCCGGTGCCGGTCACGATCGCGCCGGCGGCGGTGGCCCCGGCCGGCGCGGCCGTCGAGGACGGTGCGGGTGCCGCGGCGTCGTCGCCGGAGGCGGCGTCGAACAGGACGAACCCGATCGCGGCCAGCAGGACGAGGATGACGACCCCGCCGGCCGCGGCCAGGTAGCGGTGCCGGCGCTGGGTGCGCCGCAGCGCCTCGGCGCGTGCCTGGTGGGCGCGTGCTTGCTGGTTGCGGCGTGACGCGGTGCGTGCCTGTGTGCCCATGGCGGTGGTCCCCCTGTCGGCTGCGGTGTGCGCCATGCCAGCCTGCGGGCGGGCCGCGGGGTGGCGGATGAGGCGAACGTCATCGGCTCGGGCCCGATCGGCCCTGTCCCGCCGGGACCTTCGCCTCATGCCCCCCCGGCGGTGCCCGCCGGCGAGCCGGCGCCGGGACCTTCGTCCCGTGGTTCGGTGCGAAGGACTCTGCTGACGCCGATCGATCCGCGCGAACCTGAGCGTGTCAAACGATCAGGGCCGATATCTCACCTCGAAGGGAAGCGAGCACCATGGCCACCCTCGCCCCCAGCACCGCCACCACCGCGACCGGCGCGACGGCGGGCACCGCAGGCCGGTACGTCTTCGCCGGCGTGCGCATCGCGCTCGGCTGGGTCTTCCTGTGGGCGTTCCTCGACAAACTGTTCGGGCTCGGCCACGAGACCACCGAGAAGGCCGCCTGGATCAACGGCGGCAGCCCCACCAACGGGTTCCTCGGCCGCGCCGTCGCCGGCCCGTTCAAGGACTTCTACCACAACATCGCGGGCGCCGGCTGGGCCGACTGGCTCTTCATGCTCGGCCTGCTCGGCATCGGCGTCGCGCTGATCCTCGGCATCGGCATGCGGGTCGCCGCGGCCGCCGGCGCGCTGCTGCTGGTGCTCATGTGGACCGCGGTGCTCCCGCCCGCCAACAACCCGTTCATGGACGACCACCTCATCTACGCCGGCACCATCGTCGGGCTCGCCCTCACCCACGCCGGTGACACCCTCGGCCTCGGCCGGTGGTGGGGCGGCACGGCGCTGGTCAGGAAGGTGCCGTGGCTGCGGTGAACACCGGGCCCGCGTCCCGGGGCGGCAGGACTTCCGGCCCTGCCGCCCCGGGGCGTGCCACGGCAGGCTTGAGCCGCAGCAGGAAACTCTCGAGGAGGACAGCGATGACCACCATCAGCGCCCCGGCCGAGCTCGCCGCCTGGCGGGGCTTCCAGGGCGGATCGTGGCGCGACCAGGTCGACGTGGCCGGGTTCGTGCGGGCCAACGTCCGCCCGTACAACGGCGACGAGGGCTTCCTGAGCGGCCCGACCGAGCGGACCACGCACGTGTGGGGCCTGCTGACCGCGATGTTCCCGCAGGAGCGCGAGCGCGGCATCTACGACGTCGACACGCACACCCCCGCCTCGATCACCGCGCACGCGCCCGGGTACATCGACCGCGACCGGGAGCTGATCGTCGGCCTGCAGACCGACGCGCCGCTGCGCCGCGCGATCATGCCGTTCGGCGGGCTGCGGATGGTGGAGAACGGGCTGAAGGCCTACGGCTACGAGCTCGACCCCGTCGTGAAGGAGATCTTCACCCGGTACCGCAAGACGCACAACGCCGCCGTGTTCGACGCGTACACGCCGCAGATCCTCGCCGCGCGCAAGGCCGGCGTCATCACCGGCCTGCCCGACGCCTACGGCCGCGGCCGGATCATCGGCGACTACCGGCGGGTGCCGCTGTACGGCGTCGACTTCCTCATCGCCGCGAAGCAGCTGGACAAGGCGTCGCTGAACGGCCGCGCCGCGACCGCCGACGTCATCCGCGACCGGGAGGAGCTCGCCGAGCAGCTGCGCGCCCTCGCCGAGCTCAAGGCGATGGCGGCCGGCTACGGATACGACATCTCCGGGCCGGCCCGCACCGCGCGGGAGGCCGTGCAGTGGCTGTACTTCGCCTACCTCGCCGCCGCGAAGGAGCAGAACGGCGCGGCGATGTCGCTCGGGCGCACCTCCACGTTCCTGGACGTGTACCTCGAACGCGACCTCGCCGAGGGCACCCTCACCGAGTCCGGCGCGCAGGAGCTCATCGACGACTTCGTCATGAAGCTGCGCATCATCCGGTTCCTGCGCACCCCCGAGTACGACCAGCTGTTCTCCGGCGACCCGACCTGGGTCACCGAGTCGATCGGCGGGATGGGCATCGACGGGCGGACCCTGGTCACCAGGACGTCGCTGCGGTACCTGCAGACCCTGTACAACCTGGGCCCGGCCCCGGAGCCGAACCTGACGGTGCTGTGGTCGCCGGAGCTGCCGGAGCCGTTCAAGCGCTTCTGCGCGAAGGTGTCGATGGACACCAGCGCCATCCAGTACGAGAACGACGACCTGCTGCGCCACTACAGCGACGACGACACCGCGATCGCCTGCTGTGTGTCGGCGATGCGGGTCGGCAAGGACATGCAGTTCTTCGGCGCCCGCGTCAACGTCGCCAAGGCGCTGCTGTACGCCATCAACGGCGGCCGCGACGAGATGACCGGGGCGCAGGTCGCGCCCGCGACGGCGCCGGTCACCGGGGACGTGCTGCGCTACGAGGACGTCCTCGCCGCGTTCGACCGCACCCTGGACTGGCTCGCCCGCACCTACGTCGACGCGCTCAACATCATCCACTTCATGCACGACAAGTACGCCTACGAGCGCATCGAGATGGCGCTGCACGACTACCCGGTCCGCCGGTTCCTCGCCTGCGGCATCGCCGGGCTCTCCGTGGCCGCCGACAGCCTCGCCGCGATCCGCTACGCGCGGGTCACGCCGGTGCGCGACGAGACCGGCCTGGTCGTGGACTACACGATCGAGGGGGAGTACCCGGCGTACGGCAACGGCGACGACCGCGCCGACAGCATCGCCGTGTGGCTGGTCGAGACGTTCATGGACAAAGTCCGGGCCAACCCCAGCTACCGCGACGCGATCCACACCCAGTCGGTGCTCACCATCACCTCCAACGTGGTGTACGGCAAGCACACCGGCAACACCCCGGACGGCCGGCGGGCCGGCGAGCCGTTCGCGCCCGGCGCCAACCCGATGAACGGCCGCGACACCCACGGCATGGTCGCCTCGGCGCTGTCGGTGGCGAAGCTGCCCTACGCCTCGGCCCGTGACGGGATCTCCCTCACCAGCACCGTCACCCCCGACGGCCTCGGCCGCGCCGACGCCGAACGGGTCACCAATCTCGTCGGCATCCTCGACGGCTACACCGGCGCCGGCGGCTTCCACCTCAACGTCAACGTCCTGGACCGGGCCACGCTGCTGGACGCGATGGCGTACCCGGAGCGGTACCCGCAGCTGACGATCCGGGTCTCCGGCTACGCCGTCAACTTCGTCCGGCTCACCCCGGAGCAGCAGCGTGACGTGGTCAACCGCACCTTCCACGGCACGACATGAACCACCCGACCGTCCCGCCGGCTGCCCCCCTCGGTGGGACCACCCTGCCGGACGCCACCGGTTCCCCCCACTGGTGGCGTCCGGTACAGGGCCGCCTGCACTCCTGGGACGTCTCCACCGGCGTCGACGGCCCCGGCACCCGGTTCGTGGCGTTCGCCGCCGGGTGCCCGCTGCGCTGCCTGTACTGCCAGAACCCCGACACGTGGCGCATGCGCGACGGCACCCCGACCACCGCCGAGCAGGTCGTCAACCAGGTCCGTGGCTTCGTCCAGTTCGTGCGGACCGCCGGCGGCGGCATGACCGTCAGCGGCGGCGAGCCGCTGCTGCAGCCCGCGTTCACCCACGCGCTGTTCACCGGCGCCAAGGAGCTCGGCCTGCACACCGCCCTCGACACGTCCGGCGCGCTCGGCGCCCGGGCGAGCGACGCTCTGCTCGACGCGACCGACCTGGTCCTGCTGGACATCAAGTCCTGGGACCCGGCCCGCTACCACCGGCTCACCGGCGCGGCGATCGAGCCGACGCTGGCCTTCGCCCGCCGCCTCGCCGAGCGGGGCACGCCGGTGTGGGTCCGGTACGTGCTCGTGCCCGGCCTCACCGACGACCCGTCCGACGTCGAGGGCGTCGCCCGGTTCGCCGCCGGCCTCGGCAACGTCGAACGCGTCGACGTCCTGCCGTTCCACCGTCTCGGCGCCGCCAAGTACGACCGGCTCGGCATCCCGTTCGCCCTGCGCGACACGGCACCGCCGGACGCCGAACTGCTCACCCGGGTCCGCGACACGTTCACCGCCGCCGGGCTCACCACCTACTGACCTTCAAGGAGGTCGCCATGCGTACGAAGGCCGCCGCGGCACAGTTCCTGGCCAGCCGGCGGATCGCGGTGACCGGGGTCTCCCGCACCGCCCAGGGGCACGGCAGCAACGTCGTCTACCAGCGGCTGCGCGACCGCGGCTACGAGGTGTTCGCCGTCAACCCGAACACCGGCACGGTCGAGGGTGACCGCTGCTACCCGAACCTCGGCGCCATCCCCGGCGGCGTCGACGCCGTCGTCATCGGCACCCGCCCGGAGACCGCCGACGCCACCGTGCGCGAATGCGCCGAGCTCGGCATCCGCCAGGTGTGGATGCACCGCTCGTTCGACGCCGGCAGCGTGTCGCCCACCGCCGTCGAGTACGGCCGCAGCCACGGCATGACCGTCATCGACGGCGGCTGCCCGCTCATGTACGGCCCCACCGCCGACCCCGGCCACAAGGTGATGCGCTGCGTGCTGTCCTGCACCGGCAAGGTTCCCAGGACCGTGTGAGGAGGCTGCCGTGCGCGTACTGAGGACAGCCGGCCTTGTGGCCGCAGCCGCCGGCCTGACCGTGGCGGCGGTGTACCCGCTGCTGCTGCGCCACTGGTGCCTCACCTGGGGCGCCACCGCCGACGAGGAGACCCGCCCGATCCCCGGCGACGCCCTCCTGCCGGACCCCGACATCTGCTCCACCCGCGCGGTCACCATCGCCGCCCCGCCCGCCGCCGTCTGGCCGTGGCTGGTCCAGATGGGCAGCGGCCGCGGCGGCGCGTACACCTACGACTGGATCGAGAACCTGCTCGGCCTCGACATGCACAGCGCCGACGAGATCCTGCCCGAGTTCCAGTCCCTCCACGCGGGCGACGTCCTGCCGTTGGGGGAGCGGGGACCCAAGATGCGCGCGGAGATCGTGGACCCGGAGCACACGCTGGCGTTCCGCTCCGAGGACGGCAACTGGGTGTGGGCGTTCGGCCTGTACCCGGTGGCGGGGGCGACGCGGCTGGTGAGCCGGAACCGGATCGCGACCCCGGACGCGACGGCGCTGCACCGGCTCGCCGACCTGCTGGTGATGGAGCCCGGCAGCCTGGTCATGGAGCGCAGGATGCTGCTCGGCATCAAGGAACGCGCCGAGCGCCTGGCCCGGCAGCCGGCCGGCCGCTCGTCCCGGGCCTCCTGCTGTCAGGCCGCCCAGCCGTACAGGTTGATCTCGGCGGCGGAGGCGTAGCCGGCGCCGTTGGCGGCGCGGGTGGTGCGTAGCCGGACGTGCCGTGCGGTGGTGGGGGTGAAGGTGACGGTTTTGAGGGTGTTGCATGCCCTTCGAGGCGCCGGCCGAGCTGTTCCACGCCGCGGTGCCGTAGACGGCACCGCCGGCCGGGTCGCCGCCGACCCAGTGCACGTCGCTGAGCAGCCGTTCGTTGGTGCGTGCCCACCTGGCGTTGGCCGCCACCGTGTCCCAGAACCAGGCCGCGCCGGGCCGGTCGGCTACTCCTCGCTGGACGCGGGCGCGGCGGTGACGTACGAGTTCGTCCGGCAGGTCCTCACCCAGATCGCGGCCATGACGCCCGGCCCGTACCTGCACATCGGTGCCGACGAGGCGTACGTGACCAGCCACGCCGACTACACCGCGATGGTCGACGCGTTCACCGCCCAGGTCGCCACGCTGGGCAGGACGGTCATGGGGTGGAACGAATACGCGGGCACGGCGCTGCCGCGGAACAACGCCGTCGTGCAGTACTGGAACGGCGACCGGACGGCGGTGGCGAACGCGGTCACCACCCGCGGCGCCAAGGTGGTGCTCTCACCGGCGCCGCACACCTACGTGCCGCAGAAGCAGGACGCCCGGCAGCCGCTGGGCGGCACCTGGGCCTGCGGCGGCGTGTGCGGCCTGGACCGGCACTACAACTGGGACCCCGGCACGTTCATCCCGGGCGTCGCGCGACGAGGTCCTCGACGACCGTCACGATGCCGGAGAGGTTCCCGGCACCGGCCAGCGCCGCGGCGCTGACCGGCGCGAAGCGCGGCACCGGGTGAAGGTGGGGCCGGCGGTCGGTACTGCCGGGTGAGGCGGCAGCGGTCGCGGGTGAGCGCCGTGGGAGATTCGACAACGCCCTGCGGCGGGCGGTGCTTCCGGCGATTTCGGCGGCGGGTCGCTCCTAAGCTGGCGCGGTGCCCGTGAAAGCCCCGGCCGCCGGTGCGGCGGTCGACACCGTCGTCGTCGCCGCCGGTGAGGCGTCAGCGCCTGTCTTCGTCGACACCACCGGTCGTCGTGGACGGCGGATCCGGCTCGTCTTCCATCTGGCCGGTGCGGCGGCGCTGACCTATGCGGTGCTGGTACTGGCCGCCACGCTCTTCTTCACCGGCCCGCTGGAGCTGCTGTCGCTCCCAGCACCGGGGCAGTCCCCGTCCGCGCCGGCGCCGGCGACGAAGAAGGTCCCGCCGACGCCCGGTCAGGCCGGCAAGCGCACCACCGGCGGCGGGCCCGGCCGCAGCAGCCCGGCGCCCGTCGTGGCGAGTGCGTCCCCGGGGCCGAGTGGCTCCGTGACCGCCGCACCGTCGCCCGGGGCGACGGCGAGCGCGGGGCCCTCCGCGTCACCGTCGAGCCTGCCGGCCGAGCCGAGCGAGTCCGCCACGCCGGCTGCGCCAGCCCCGACGCAGCAGCCGGAGCAGGGCTCCGCCGCCGGTGTCACCGTGGTCGTCGTGGTGGGCCCGGCGTGACCCGTGCGCGGGAGCGGGTGTCGTTCAGCCGGCTCATCTTCGGGGTGATCGCGCTGAGCGTGCTGGCCGGCGCGCTGCTGGTCGAGGCATACGCCAACGCCGAGTTCCACCCCGACCACACCGCGAAGCCCGGGCAGCGCAAGAAGGTGCCGGCCGAGGTCATCGGTGGCGGCCCGATCATCGACACCCGCACCGGCACGGTGCGCTCCTACCGGCTGCCGGCCCGCACCATCGCCCTCACGTTCGACGACGGCCCGGACCCGCGGTGGACGCCGCGGGTCATGGAGGTGCTGCGCCGGCACCACGTCAACGCCACGTTCTTCGTCGTCGGGTCCCAGGTGATCCGGCACCCGCAGATCGTCACCGAGCTGGCCCGGGCCGGTGACGAGATCGGCGTCCACACCTTCACGCACCCGCAGCTCGACCGCCTGCCGCGGTGGCAGCGCGAGCTGGAGTACTCCCAGGCCCAACTGGCCGTCGTGCACGCCACCGGGACCAAGTCGGCGCTGCTGCGGCTGCCGTACACCTCCAGCGCTCGCGCCGTCGACGACACCCAGTGGCCGCTGATCCAGGAGGCCGGCCGGCTCGGCTACCTGTCGATCCTGGCGGACACGGACAGCCGGGACTGGAGCAGCCCCGGCGTCGAGGCGATCATCGCCGGCGCGACCCCGCCGGGCGACGAGGGCGCGATCGTACCCATGCACGACGGCGGCGGGGACCGCGCGCAGACCGTCGCGGCGCTGGACAGGTTCATCCCCATGATGCAGCGGCGCGGCTACACGTTCACCACCGTGTCGCAGGGCCTGGCGCGCACGCTCGCGGGCCGGGCGGTCGTCGCCGCCGCGCCGAGCGCCGCGGCCGACCGGCGGCGCGCATTCGCCCTGGTCACGGCGGTCGTGCTGGCGGACTGGGTGACGGCCGCGTTCCGCGTGCTGTTCCTGGCCGCAGGTCTGCTGACGATCGCCCGCACCGTGGCGATGCTGCTGCTCGCGGGGCGGCACGCGCGGCGCCGCCGGGCCGCGTCGTGGCGGTGGGGCCCGCCGGTGCGGCTGCCGGTGTCGGTGATCGTGCCTGCCTACAACGAGAAGGAGGGGATCGAGGCGGCCGTGCGGTCCCTGGCCGGTGGCGACCACCCGGGTGGGATCGAGGTGGTGGTCGTCGATGACGGCTCGACCGACGGCACGGCGGCGCTGGTGGAGGCGATGCGATTACCGAACGTGCGGGTGGTGCGGGTCCCCAACGGCGGCAAGCCCAACGCGCTGAACGTCGGGGTGGCGATGGCCCAGCACGAGCTGATCGTCATGGTCGACGGCGACACCGTCTTCGAACCGGACTCGATCCGGCACCTGGTGCAGCCGTTCGCCGACGCCTCGGTCGGCGCGGTGGCGGGCAACGTCAAGGTCGGCAACCGTCGTTCGATCGTGGCCCGGTGGCAGCACATCGAGTACGTCATCGGGTTCAACCTCGACCGCCGGCTGTACGACACCCTGCGCTGCATGCCGACCATTCCGGGCGCGATCGGCGCGTTCCGCCGCGAGGCGTTGCAGGCCATCGGCGGGATCAGCCACGAGACCCTGGCCGAGGACACCGACGCCACGATGGCGTTGTGCCGCGTCGGCTGGCGCGTCGTCTACGAGGAACGCGCCCGTGCCTGGACCGAGGCGCCCGCCACCCTGCGGCAGCTGTGGCTGCAGCGGTACCGCTGGAGCTACGGCACCATGCAGGCGATGTGGAAGCACCGCCGCTCGATCCTGGACCGCGGCCCGTCGGGCAGGTTCGGCCGGGTCGGGCTGCCCCTGGTCGCGCTCTTCGGCATCGCGCTGCCGCTGCTCGCCCCGCTCATCGACATCATGCTCGTGTACGGCCTGTGCTTCTCCAGCTGGAAGGTCACCACCGGCGCGTGGCTGGCCATGTTCACCATGCAGGTCCTCACCGCCGCCGTCGCGTTCCGCCTCGACCGGGAGAAGCTGCGCGCCCTGTGGGTCCTGCCACTGCAGCAGATCGTCTACCGGCAGCTCATGTACATCGTGCTCCTGCAGTCCCTCGGCACGGCCCTCACCGGCGCCCGGCTGCGCTGGCACAAGCTGCACCGGGCGGGCTCCGCCGGCGCGGCCGCCCCGGTGCCCCCGGTGGGGCCGCCCGTGGATGCCTACCCGGCGGCGGTGCGCACCGGCTCCGCGGCCGGCGCCGGGCCAGAGGTGATCGGGGCGGGCCGGAACCCTTTGACGATCAGGTAGACGCCCAGCGAGAACTCCCACACCGCGATGGGGAGCGCGGCGACCGCGGCCACCGGTGACAGCCGGTCCCAGGCGCCGAACAGCGTCCCCACGTCGGAGGCCACCAGCAGCGGCGCCCCGACGAGTCCCAGCAGGGGAAGGATCCGTGGCACGAGGCGCGACTGGTACAGCAGCGAGCCGAGCAGCACGGCGTTCACGGCCGGGATGAACCCCTGACTGAGCAGGAAGACGGAGTCGTAGAAGGCGACCAGGGCGTGGCCGACGGCCTCGTCCTCCGGGCCGGCGCCGGCCCGCCGCAGCGTCACCAGGGTCATGAGGCTCCCGACCCCGATGAGGATGGCGCCGGCCTCCAGGACCCGGGTGCCGACGAAGCCCAGCGCGCGGGCCGGCCCCTGCCGCTTGAGCACCGGGTAGAGCGCGACGGCGGTGCCGATGCAGGCGAGCGCCACGATCATCTCGAGGATGCCGCCGGTGACGACGGCGGTGTCCGGGCCGCTGCCGCGGAGATAGTCGTCGTCACGGACCCGCCCGTACAGCGCGACGGTCGGGATGGAGACGAACGTGAGCACGTAGAACCCGCCCGCGACCAGGGCGGTCCTGCGCAGCGGACTCGTCGGCGTCCGGTCGATGTCGGTCACGGCGCTGCTCCCAGGAGACGACCCGCAGTGTCCTCAGTATCTTCGCGCGATCCGGTGGACGTTGTCGATGGGTTGCCGCTGCGGCAGCGGTACGACCACGACCGGGCAGCTCGCGTGCCGGGCGCACCGCCGGCTGGTCGAGCCGAGCAGCGCGCGGCGCAGCCGGCCGTGGCCGTGGCTGCCGAGCACCAGCAGGCGGGCGTGGCGGGCGGCGGCGAGCAGCACCGGGACCGGGTCGCCCTCGACGACCGAGACCGACGCCCCGCCGGCGGGGAACCGGGCCAGTTCATAGCGGCAGACCAGCTCCGCGAGCTCGCGTTCGACCCGGGGCCCGGCCCCGGCCGGCAGGGCGGCGTCCCAGGTCCAGGCGGTGACGGCGGCGACCGGCACGCCGGTCCGCAAGCCCTCGGCGATCGCCCAGCGCAGCGCGTGCCGGGCGCCCTCGGTGCCGTCGACGCCGACGACGATGCGGTCCCTGCTGGTCATGCCCGCAGCCTGCCCCGGGCCGGGCGCGGGCGGCAGGGCACACCGGCCCGGGCCGGCGGGGCGAAGGGCCCGCAGTAACGCCGGCGGCCGATGTCTCGCTCCTTGCGGTGAGGGTGCAACCAGCGGGGGCGGCGGGAGGTGGGTGGTGGGCACGTTCGGGCTGTGGCTCGGATCCGGCGCGGCGGCGTTGCGGCGGCGGCGGGAACGGTCGGCCGTCGCGGTGCGGGCCGCCGAGCCGGAGCGCAGGCAGGAGCACGCCGAGCTGCTGGCGCGGCTGCGGGAGCTGGAGTCAACCCGTACCGGCGACGACGCGGGACACGGCGGGCACCGGCGGACGCAGGAGGTGGCGGCGATCATCGGCTCGACCCGGGCCGCCGCCGACCCGGCCGTGCGGGCCCTCACCTCGCGCGCCGAGACGGTGCTGCGCCACGCGCTGCGGGACCTGTGCGACGCGGCCCTCGGCGACGGCGCCGGCGAGGGGCCCGCGGAGCCGGAGGATCTCGACACCTCGGTGCGGGCGCTCGCGGCGGCCGTCCCGTTGCCGGTGCGGGTGACCGTGGACGTGGGGCCGCTCGCGCCGGCGGTGGCCGCGACCGTGTACGCCGTGATCTGCGAATCACTCGCCAACGTCGTCGGGCACGCCCGGGCCCGGCAGGTGGTCGTGACGGTGCGCCGGCACGGGCCGACGGTGCAGGTGGCGGTCAGCGACGACGGCGACGGCGGCGCGCAGCCGGTCATGGGCGGCGGCATCGTCGTGCTCGCCGCCCGGGTGGCCGCCCTCGGCGGCTTGCTGCACGTGGACAGCCCGCCCGGCAGCGGCACCCACGTCACGGTGGAGCTGCCGGCCCGCACCTGAAAGGCCGCGGGTCACGGCCGCGCCGGCGCGCGGGTCAGGCGGCCGGCGCGACGGTCACCGGGATGCCGTTGAGGACGCTGTTGCCCGACAGCGGGTCGATCGCCCGGTCGTCGGTGAGGATGTTGCTGTTGACGCCGGGGCGGGCGGCAGCGACCTGGGCGCGGGTGCCCGGCGCGTCGTGGCCCCAGCCGTGCGGCAGGCTCACCACGCCCGGCATCACCGTGTCGGTGACCTCGACGGGCACGGTGAGCGTGCCGACCCGCGACGCGACGGTCGCGGCGGCGCCGTCGGTGAGGCGCAGCGCGGCCGCGTCGCTCGGGTGGACCTGCAGCGTGCACCGGTCGCGGCCCTTCATCAGCCCGGGCACGTTGTGCATCCAGCTGTTGTTGGAGCGCAGGTGCCGCCGGCCGACGAGGACCAGGCCGTCGCCGGGGCGCTCCAGCGCGGCGCGCAGCCGGGCGACGTCGGCGGCGACGGGTTCGGGGCACAGCTCGACCTGCCCGCTGGGGGTCCGCAGCACCTCCGGGATGCGCGGCCGCAGCGGCCCGAGGTCGAGGCCGTGCGGGTGGTCGAGGAGCTTGCGCAGGGTCAGCCCGTCCGGGGTGGCGCCGAAGCCGTCGCCGTACGCGCCGAGCCGCAGCCGGGCGTCGAGGAGGCGTTCGGCGGGGCCGTCGCCGTCGACGAGGGCCCGCAGGTCGGTCACGGCCCGGCCGGCGACCGGCGAGTCCGGGTCGTCGGTGGCGCGTTGCAGCAGCTGCGCCAGCAGGTACTCGTGGCCGGCGGTCACGTCGGCGCCGGCGCCGCGGCCGGCGGCGATGAGCGTCAGCCGGGCGAGGATGTCGCTCTCGTCCATGCCGCCGGGGTCCTTCGGCAGCACCGGCGGGGAGTACGCGGCGATGTTGTGCACGACGAGCGTCAGGAACGCGAAGTCGTAGTGCCCGACGCGGGCCGGGTCGGTCGGCGGCAGGATCACGTCGGCGTGCCGGGTGGTCTCGTTGAGGTACGGGTCGACGCTCACCATGAACTCGAGCCCGGCGAGGGCCCGGTCCAGCTGCCCGCTGTTCGGGGTGGACAGCGCCGGGTTTCCGGCGACGGTGACGAGCGCCCGGACCTGCCCGTCGCCGGGGGTGGTGATCTCGTCGGCGAGGGTCGCGACCGGCAGCTCGCCCTTGACCTCGGGCAGGCCGCGGACCCGGCTGGTCCACCGCCCGACGCGGAAGCCCTTGCCGCCGGGCCGGGCGGCGGTGCGCGCGTGCGGCGCGAGGGGGAACATCACCCCGCCGGGCCGGTCGAGGTTGCCGGTGAGGACGTTGACGACGTCGACGAGCCAGGTGGTCAGGGTGCCGAACTCGACCGCGCAGGTGCCGATGCGGCCGTACACGGCGGCGGCCGGCGCGGCGGCCAGCTCCCGGGCGAGCCGGCGGATGTCGCCGGCCGGGACGCCGCAGCGCGCCCCGACGACCTCGGGCGCGAAGTCCTTGGCGAGGACCGCGAGCCGCTCGACGCCGCGGACGTGCCCGTCGAGCCGGCCGAGGTCGGCGAGGCCCTCGTCGAACAGGGTGTGCACCAGCCCGAACAGCAGCAGCGCGTCGCCGCCGGGCCGGATGAAGACGTGCTCGTCGGCGAGGGCCGCGGTACGGGTGCGCCGCGGGTCGACGACCACGAACCGCCCCCCGCGGGCCTGCAGGGCGGCGAGGCGGCCCGGGAAGTCCGGGGCGGTGCACAGGCTGCCGTTGGACTCCAGTGGGTTGGCGCCGATGAGCAGCAGCAGGTCGGTCCGGTCGACGTCGGGCACCGGGATCGCGTCGGGGTTGCCGTACAGGTACCCGCACGCGACGTGCTTCGGCATCTGGTCGACGGTGCTGGCGGAGTACACGTTGCGGCTGCCGACCGCGCGCACGAGGGGCCCGCCGAACAGCGGGCCCGCCATCGTGTGCACGTTGGGGTTGCCGAGGTAGACGGCGACGGCGTCGCGGCCGTGCCGGGTGACCACGCCGGTCAGCCCGGCCTCGACCGCGGCGAACGCCTCGTCCCAGCTCACCTCGTGGTGTACCCCGTCGGCGCCGCGCAGCAGCGGCCGGCGCAGGCGGTCCGGGTCGTGCACGAGCTGCCCGAACGTGGCGCCCTTCGGGCAGACGAAGCCGGCGCTGAGCACGTGCTCGCGGTCGCCGCGGGCGGCGGTGATCCGCTCGCCGGTGACGGTGAGCTCGAGGCCGCAGACGGCCTCGCACAGCGGGCAGGTCCGGTAGGCCGTGTGGGTGCCGTTCGGTGCGCCGGTCATGTGCCTCACCACCGTTGGTCGAGGTTGCGGTCGCCGTCAGCTTGGCCGGTGGGACGCCGTCCCAGCAAGCGCCGCCGTGAGGTTTCCGGCGTTGCTGATTTCGGCGTTGCTGATTTCGGCGTCCCTGATTCCGGCGTCGCTGATTCCGGCGTCGCTATGTGACGGGCACGCTGCGCCGGCGGAAGCCGGTGAGACCGGCGAGCACCAGCGCGACGGTGATGACGGTGAGCACGAGCAGCGGTGCCACCGTGACCGTCCCGCCGGGGACGCGGGGGATGTGGGTGAACGGCGACACGTCCAGCAGCGCCTGGCTCAGCTGCAGCGCCGCGCCGATCTGGCCGAGCACCACGCACACCGACAGCGCCGCCCAGCCGACCGCCGGGGCCCGGCGCGGCGCCAGCCCGAACACCGCGACGGTGAGCGCCGCGAGCACCCAGATCGCGGGCAGCTGCACGAGCGCGCCGGCCAGCACGCGGGGGACCGCCCGGCCGACGTCGCCGGTGCTCACGCCGTAGCAGAGCCCGGCGACCAGACCGGTGACGAGCATGACCGCGGCCGGGCCGAGGAAGGCGAAGACCAGGTGGCTGGCCGCCCACCGCAGCCGGCTGACACCGGTGGCCAGCAGGGCCTCGCTGCGCAGCGCGGCCTCCTCGGTGCGCATCCGCAGCGCCGCGGAGATGCCGTAGGCGGCGACGGCGATCGCGCCGATGCCGAGGGTCCCGGCCAGGAACACGTCCGCGGCCCCGGACGTGCCGCCGATGCGTTCCAGGATCTGCTTGAGCTGCTCGTTGTCGGCCAACAGGTCGGCGGAGGTCTTGGCGACCCCGCCGAAGAGCAGCCCGCCGACGATGCCGAGGCCGGCCAGCCAGCCGTACAGGCTGCCGCGGTGCAACCGCCAGGCGAGCGCGAGCGGGCCGGACAGCCCCGGTGCCGCGGCGGGCGGGCCGAGCCGCGGCGGGAGCAGCCCGGCACCGACGTCGCGGCGGGCCGACAGGCGCAGCGCCAGCGCGGACACGGCGACCGTGGCGACGGCGACCACGCCGAAGATCCACCAGCGGTTGCCGGTGTACGCGTGCACCTGGTAGATCCAGCCGAGCGGCGACACCCAGGACAGCCACGACAGCCCGGCGGCCACGTCGCCGGCGCCGCGCACCCCGAACGACAGGCCGACCACCGCGACGCCGATGCCCCTGGCGGCGCCGGCTCCCTCGCTGAGCTGCGCGGTCACCGCACCGACCGCGGCGAACAGGATGCTGGCCGACGCCCACGCCAGACCCATCGCGAACGCGCCGCCGGCAGGGGTGTCCTGGCTGATCATGCCGAGCGCGACGAGCACGCCGACGGCGAGGCTCGCGACGGTCATGGTGAGCAGGGCGGCGGCGACGGCGGCGTGCCGGCCGACGACGGTGGCGCCGAGCAGCTCGCGGCGGCCGGCCTCCTCCTCGACCCGGGTGTGCCGGATGACGAACAGCACCCCGATCAACGCCATGATCACCATGCCGGTCGCGCCGCGCCAGAAGATCAGCGCGCCGAGGTTCGGGTCGGCGGGTTTGGTGCCGTAGAACAGCAGCAGCAGCGGGCTGCTGCCGAGGTCGTCGATGTAGCCCTGCCGCTCGGCGTCGGTCTTGTACAGCGTCGCCGTGCCGGACGCCAGCGACAGCGGCAGCACGGCCATGAACAGCATCCAGATCGGCAGCAGCACGCGGTCGCGGCGCACGATCAGCCGGGCGAGGTTTCCGGTGCCGGTGAACGCGGTCATGTCGCCGGCTCCGTCTCGTGCCGGCCGGTCTGGTGCTGGCCCGTCTCGTGGCGGCTCGTCTCGTAGTGCCGCAGGAACAGCTCCTCCAGCGTCGGCGGCTGGCTGACCAGGCTGCGCACGCCGTGCGAGGTCAGCTGCCGCAGCACCGGGTCGAGCTGGGCGGAGTCGACCTGCAGCCGGACCTGGTTGGCCGCCACCTGCAGGTCGTGTACGCCGGGCAGGTCCGCCAGGCCGTTGGGCGGCGTGCTGAGCTCGGCGGAGATGAAGGTGCGGGTCAGGTGCCGCAGCTGGGTGAGGGTGCCGGTCTCGACGGTGCGGCCCTGCCGGATGATGCTGACCCGGTCGCAGAGCGCCTCGACCTCGGACAGGATGTGGCTGGACAGCAGCACGGTGCGCCCGCGGCGCTTCTCCTCCGCGATGACCTGCCGGAACACCTCCTCCATCAGCGGGTCGAGGCCGGAGGTCGGCTCGTCGAGCAGCAGCAGCTCCGCGTCGGAGGCGAGGGCGGCGATGAGGCCGACCTTCTGCCGGTTGCCCTTGGAGTAGGCGCGGCCCTTCTTGCGCGGGTCCAGGTCGAAGCGCTCCAGCAGCTCGTTGCGGCGGGCCGGGTTGAGGCCGCCGCGCAGCCGGCCGAGCAGGTCGATGACCTCGCCGCCGGACAGGTTGGGCCAGAGCGTCACGTCGCCCGGCACGTACGCGAGGCGCCGGTGCAGCGAGACGGCGTCGTGCCACGGGTCGCCGCCGAGCAGGCGCACGGTGCCGCCGTCGGCGCGCTGCAGGCCGAGCAGGATGCGGATGGTGGTGGTCTTGCCTGCCCCGTTGGGACCGAGGAACCCGTGCACCTCGCCCTGCGCGACGGTCAGGTCCAGACCGTCCAGCGCGGTGGTCCGGCCGAACCGTTTGATGAGGCCTGCGACCGAAATGGAATTTTCCATGGTTCAGACGCTACACTCATTTCACACAACTGTGAAAGTACGCGTTGGACAATTGATGGATGGAACCGCAGATGCCCCAGCGACCGCAGCGTGACGAGGCGGCCCTCCGAGCCTTCGTCGAGGACATGGCCAGGCTCCTCGGCGACTGGGGCTTCCCGCGCATGGCCGGCCGGGTCGTCTTCACCCTGATGGCCGCCGACGAGCGTTCCCTGAGCGCCGGCGAGCTCGCCGACCGCCTGGGCGTGAGCGCCGCCGCCATCTCCGGCGCCGTGCGCTACCTGTCGCAGATCGCCATGGTGACCCGGGAGCACGTGCCCGGCTCCCGGCGCGACCGGTACCGGCTCGTCGACGACTCGTGGTACGAGGTGACCGTCGCCAAGATGACGCTGCTCAAGACCCTCGCCGACGCGGCGGGCCAGGGCGCGGCGGCGGCCGGTGGCGCCGGGACCACCGCCGGGTCGAGGCTCGCCGGCATGCGCGACTTCTACAACTGGGTCCAGGATCGGATGCCGACCCTGCTGGACGAGTGGGCGGCGCTCAAAGCCGCCAGGACCGGGCAGGACCCGCCGGAGCCGACCCCGGCGGCGGTCGCGGACCCCGCCGTCCGGCCGTGGTGATCTCCGCCGGTGCCGCTACGCCGGGCGGCGCGGTCGGGTGCCGGGCGGCTACGCCGAGCTGCGTACCGGCGGCCGCCTGACGGCCCAGGACAGCACCCGTGTCGAACCGTGACGATCGGTCGTGACCGCTGATCGCCCACGGATTCGAAGGGACCCACCATGTCTGTCCTGCACCTGCTCGCCGCCCGGGACGTGCTCGCCGCCGGATACGAGATCGGCACCGGCCGGCTGGTGCCCACGTCGGCCGCCGCCGTCGGCCTCGCCGGCGTGGTGCTCGGCGTCCTCGCGGTGACCCGCGCCGCTCGCCCCAGCGCCGCCCGGCGCGCCGTCGTGGCCCTCGCCGCCGGCCTGGTCAGCGCCACGGTCGGCGGCGTGCACTGGGCCAACGTCGCCGGCGGCCTCGGCACCGGCAACGGCCTGGCCGGGGCGGTCATGGCCGTGGCGCTGGGCGCGGTCGCCGTCGTCGCGGCGGGCCTGGCCCTCGTCCGCACCCGCCGCGCTGCCTGATGGCCGCCTGACGGCCTGACCGCCTGACCGAGCCGTCCGCCGGGCCGGTCGACCCGCCGGGCCGGTCGACCCGCCGGGCGGGTGGTCAGTGCGGGGCCGGGTCGCTGTCGGGCTCGTCCGGGAGCGGGACCGGCTCGCGCAGGAGCAGGACCGGGCAGTCGGCGCGCTGCAGCAGGTGATGGGTGACCGGTTCGAGCAGCGCCCCGATGACACTGTCGCGGCCGCGGCCGTCGCGCACGACCAGCTGCGCGCTGCGGGAGGCGGCCACGAGGACGTCGGCGGGGTTGCCGGCGGCCTGCTCCACCTCGACCGGCACCTCCGGGTGCCGCTGCCGCAGCCGGGCGAGCGCGTCGGGCGTGCCCTCGTCGGTGTGCACGACGACGAGGCCGCAGCTGCGGCGGTACGCCTCCACGAAGGCCGCCGACAGGACCCGCTCGCTCACCGGCCCGTCGTCGATCCCGGCGACCACCGGCCCGATCGCGGTGTGCGCCCGGCCGCGCACGACCACGATCGGGCCCTCGGCGTGCGTGGCGACCTGCAGCCCGACGGAGCCCAGCAGCGCCGAGGCGAGCGCGCCGCGGCCGTGGGAGCCGACGACCAGCAGCGCCGCGGTCTTCGCCTCGGTGAGCAGCGTGTCGGTCGGCAGGCCGAGGATCGCGCCGCCCTGCACGTCGAGTCCGGGCCGGGCGGCGTGGGCGTCGGCGACCGCCGCGGCCACGACGGCCTCGGCCTGGCCGCGGGCGGACGCGTCCATCTCGGCGGCCGACCCGATCGGGCCGGGCAGGTGCCACTGGTAGACGCACACGACCCGCAGCCGCGCACCGGTCCGCGCCGCGTGGTCCGCGGCCCACCGGACCGCGGACGTGCCGGACGCGGAACCGTCGGTGCCGACCACGACGTCGGTGTACTGCATGCCTGCTCCTTCGGGGGGTTGGGTGATGCTCAGGCGTGCCGGGCGATGAGCACCGGCGCATCGGCGTGCTGCACGACGTGCTGCGTGACGCTGCCGATCCGCAGCCCGGTGAACCCGCCGTGCCCGCGGGCGCCGAGCACGACCATCAGCGCGTCGCGGGCCTCGTCCAGCAGGACCTGCACGGGCGGGCCGTGCACCACCCGCGGCTCCAGCCGCACGGCGGGGTCCTTGGCGCGCAGCGGCTCCAGGTCGGCGGCGAGTTCGGTGGCGAGGTCGGCGGCCAGCCGGTCCGGGCCGGCGCGGCGGGCGTGCCGGCTCGGCGGCTCCTGCCACGCCCGCACCGCGATCAGCGGCACCTGGCGCGCGGACGCCTCCCGGAACGCCAGCTCCAGCGCCTGCCGGCCACCAAGCGACCCGTCGGCGCCGACGACGACCGGCCGGCCGGAAGGCAGCGCCGCCTCCGGTCCGGCCCAGCGCTCGGCGTGGTGGACCACGAGCACGGGGCAGTGCGAGTACATGGCCAGATTCAACCCGACCGAGCCGACCCGCAGCGCGTGGAAGCCCCCGTGGCCCCGGCTGCCGACGACGATCAGCTCCGCGTGCCGGGACTGCTCGCGCAGCACGTGGGCCGGCTGGCCGTGCCACGTCGACGTCGTCACGTGCAGCCCCGGGTACCACAGCCGGGCCTCGGCCGCGGCGTCCAGCACCAGGCCCTGCTCGTCGATGACCTCCTCGAACGGTCCGGGCATCCCGAGCGCGTGCATGATGCGCAGCGACCGGCCCATGCGGGCCGCGAGGTCGGCTCCCCAGCGGACCGCGCCGAACGCGGCCGGCGAACCGTCGACACCCACGATGACCGGCCGATGGATGATGCTCATGACGGCCTCCTCACGGTGCGAGCTGTGCAGCTTCCACCGTTGCGCGCCCAGGGGCGCCCCGGAAGGGCCGATGGTCCCGTCCCGCGACGGAAACCGGTACACGGGACGCATGAGGGCATCATCCACCATCGGCGGCGCGGCGTTTCGGCGGCCGGTGCCCGGGCAAGGGACCTTCATGCAGAGGTTGCTCGCCAGACTTGAAGGTGCCGGCTCGCTCGACCGGGCCGCGGACATGCTGCGTCGGATCGCCGGGGCCACCGCCGGAAGGGGCCGGCTGCGCTCGGCCTTGCACGGCGAGTGGTTCGGCCACCCGCTGCACCCGGCCATCGTGCAGTTCCCCGTCGGCGCCTGGATGAGCACGGCCGTGCTCGATCTGATGCCGGGCACCGAGCGGGCCGCGGCCGCGTTGCTGACCGCCGGCACCGCCGGGGCGCTGCCCGCCGTCACGACCGGACTCGCCGAGTACACCACCCTGTCGCGGCGGCAGCGCCGCGTCGCCCTGGTGCACGCCGGCGCCAACACCGCCGCGCTCGGCTGCTTCGCGGCGTCGATCGCGGCCCGGATGCGCGGCGACCACAGCCGCGGCAGGATGCTGTCGCTCGCCGGGCTGAGCGTCGCCGGTCTCGGCGCGTACCTCGGCGGGCATCTCGCGTTCAGCCAGGCCGCCGGCGTCGACTCCGGCGCGGTCCGCGACGCGGCCGCCGACGAGACCCGCGACGCGGCCGCCCGCGAAACCCTCGAACAGGCCCTGGAGACCGCGCCGCGGTAGCTCAGTACGGATCCCCGGTGCCCGGCAGGCGGCCTCGCAGCAGCCCGCCGGGCCGGCCCGCCATCGTGGCCGCGTCCGACAGCGGCGGCGCGTCGGTGTGGGCGTGGGTGGCCATGCCGTCGACGAGCTCCCGCAGTGCCGTGGCCGCGTCCGTGCGAGGGCGCCAGCCCAGCTCGGTGGCGGCCCGCTCGCAGGACATCAGCGGCGCGTTCAGGGCCAGGCGCACCCAGCCGCTGTCGACCGGTTGCAGCCGCAGCCGCCACGTGACCCCGGCGGCGACGCGCAGCAGCCCGCCCGGCACGCCGACGGCGCGGCCGTGGAACAGCGCCGCCGCGACCTGCGGGGTGAGCACCGGATCCGCGGCGATGTTGAAGGCACCCCGGACCTCGGCGGTGATCGCCCGGGCGTAGGCGTCGGCGACGTCGTCGGCGTGCACCGCCTGCACCCGCAGCGCCGGATCCGACGGTACGAGCGGAATCCGGCCGAACCGCAGCAGCCCGGTCGGTGCCAGTGGACCCAGGAAGTAGCGGCCGATCTCGGTGCCGGCGTCGCGCTGGAAGATCAGGCCGGGCCGCAGCCGCACGACGCGCAGCGACGGGTGCTCGGCCTCGGCGCGGTCCAGCAGCGCCTCCACCGCGGCCTTGTGCATGCTGTACGACGAGCCCGGTACCCCGGTGTGCGGCCAGCTCTCGGTGACCCGCCGGTCCTTCGGCCCGGGCGCGTACACGCCGACGGACGAGGCCACCACGAGGGCGGGCACCCCGGCGCGGATCGTGGCGTCGACCACGGCGCGGCTGCCGCCGACGTTCGTGCGGTGCAGCCGCCGCTGGTCGTGGCTCGGCTGGATCTGCCAGGCCAGGTGGACCACCACGTCGGCGCCGTCGAAGATCGCGGCCAGCCGGTCCGTGGCGCCGTACGCGGCGATGTCGCACTGGTGCCACCGCACCCCGTCGTACGGCGCCGCCGAGGTCTGCGGCACGCGTCGCACGACCCCGGCGAGCTCGTGGTTGCCGTCCTGGTGCAGGCGGCGCAGCAGCGCCGTCCCCGCGTTGCCGGACGCACCGACGATCACGATGCGCAGCCCACTGGTCGATGCGTCCATGCGTGCCGGTCCCTTCGCCGTGCCTGACCGGCCTTTACCCGGGGCCCCTGCCCGGAAACCCGCCGCGGTCAGACGCCGTCCGGGTCGCCGCCGGAGCGCTCGACGTCGGCGCGCAGGTCGTCGCGGCCGACCGGCGTGCCGTCGGTGTCGCGCACGACGCCGTCGCCGGTGTCGCCGGCGCCGGTGCCGGTGTCATCGTCCGGCAGGACCGGCACGATCGGCGGGATCGGCTGCTGCGAGGGGGTCGTCATGGTGCACCTCCAGGTCGGGGATCGACCGTCGTGGTACCCACTCCGGCGCCGGCCACACGGGGCAGTGCCTCAGGCGGCCACGGGCGCGACGTTTCGGATCACGCGGAGCGGGCAACATCTCTGCATGCAACCAGGCACATCAGCAGCGGACGTCCTGCCCCTCGTGCAGGTGGGGATGCGCGTCGTGGACCCGGCGGGCGAGCAGGCCGGCACGGTCGCCGCCGTGCAGGGGCCGGGCACCGACGTGCGGCCCGACACCATCGCCGGCATCGCCGAGCACCTGATGGCCACCGGCTACATCCGGGTGGACGGGGCCGGGTTCCTGTCCAGCGACGTGTACGCGGCCGGCAACCAGCTCAGCGGCGTGTCCGGCGACGTGGTCGAGCTGCGGGTCCTGCGGGAGGAGCTGCACCGCGCCGCCAGTTGAGACCGAGCCGCCGGCTGAGACCGCGCCGCCGGCCGAGACTGTGTCCCGGCCGGCGGCGGATTGCGGGCCGCCGAGCGGTCATGCCGGTGCGCAGGTCACCGTGGCGGGGCGGTCGTTGGCGGTCGTCCATGTGCCGAGGAAGCCGAACGACGTGGCGGCGCCGGCGCCGAGCGTGCCGTTGTACGAGACGTTGCGCGCGGTCACGGCGCCGCCCGCGGCGGTCACGGTCGCGCCCCACGCCTGGCCGACCGTCTGACCGTTGGGGAACGTCCACGTGACGGTCCAGCCGCGGATCGCGGCCGGGCCCGCGGTCACCTTCACGTCACCCTGGAAGCCGCCCTGCCACTGGTTGGTCACCGTGTACGCCGCCGTGCAGCCACCACTGCCGCCGCTGGACGGACTGGAGGAGGGACTGGGGGAGGGGCTGGTGGACGACAGCCAGCCGCCGCCGCCCGGTGACTCCAGCCAGGCGATCCGCTGGGTCAGCCAGGTGCGCATGAGGTCCACGTGGCCCTGCCAGGTCGCCGCGGTCGGGGTGATGAACGGGCCGATCTGCGCGCTGGTCAGCGTCGGCCACTTCTGGAAGTTGCGGGCCGCGGCCGCCGCGAGCGGGCCGGTGAGCCCGGCGATGCGGGCGTTGAGCTGCGCGGTCGAGAGGACCCCGCCGCGCAGCTGCTGCCAGCGGGTCTTCACCTGGTTCACGAACGCCGGGTCCAGCATGAGGCGGTTGAACCAGTCGTTCGCGACCGGCTGGCGGGTCTGCTGGTACTGCCAGCCGCTGGTCTGCTGGTTGTTGAAGTACCCGCCGACGCCGAAGGTGAGGTCGTAGTCCCAGACCGGCCCGGCGGTGATCTTGCCGGTGCGGTCCTTGTGGAAGTACGCGCTGCGCAGGTAGGCGTCCATCTCGCGGCTGAGCTCGTTGAGGATGAGCTGGTCGACGAACGAGCCGACGTCGATGTAGGCCGGGTACCCGGTGACCGGGTCGGCGAACTGTCCACTGTGGAGCACGTCGTTGAACTGCTGGATGTGCTGGGTGAGCCAGGTCTTCTGCGCCGGCTGCAGCGGGTCCGGGTCGACGACCTCCAGGAAGCTCCAGCAGGACTGGCCGGTGCACGGCAGCGTGGGCTCCTCGGCCGCCAGCCACTCGAACTTGAAGATGTACCCGCCCTGGATCTTCGGCAGGGTCACGTCCTCCGGGTCGAGCTGCTTGAGGTCGAGCCGGTTCTTGGAGTTCTTGATGGTCTCGATGAAGAGGTACACGCCCTGGTAATCGTCGGCGGACACCGGCTGCGCGTCGAGGTTGACGTACACCTCGGCGAAGGCGAACCGCGGCGCGGCCCGGCCCATGTCCCTGGCCAGGCTGAACATGAACGCGTCGTGGATGAGGGTCTTGTCGGTGTACGGGCCGCGCATGACCCAGTCGGAGTCGGCCGGCATGCCCAGCAGCGGCAGGTCCACGTCGTCGCCGGCGTTGTCGCGCAGTTCCAGCCGGTACGGCGTCTTCGGCAGCGTCGCGGTCGACTGGCCGTGCAGGTGGAACCCGGCCCGGCTGGTCAGCGCCGGGGTGGCGGTGAGGCTGGCGGTGCCCCCGGCCGGCTGGAACTCCATGACCGCGACGTCGACGTAGTCCCGGCCGGGCTTGCCGGCGCCGTACGCGTCGAGCACGACGATCGGCAGGTCGTGGGTGGCGGTGACGGCGCGGGCGACGTACAGCGCGGTGCCGGGCGCGCCGGACGGCTGGCCGGCGACGAACGCCTGGGCCCGCAGTTGAGTGGTGCGGCTGAACCGCACGGGCGCGCCGGCGTACAGGGTCGAGGCGGCGTCGGGGACGCGCCCGTCGGTGGTGTAGCGGATCTGCGCGCCCGCGACGCTCGTGCCGAGCGTGACGGCGAGCTCGCCCTGGAAGGTGCCGCTGGGCACGGAGAAGGTGATGTCGCCGGTGAGGTCGGCGGCGGCCGGCGGCGGGCCGGCGACGAGGCACGCGACGGCGGTCAGGATGGCCGCGAGCCACCCGGCGGTGTACCGCCGCGCGCGGGGTCCGCGCCTTCTGGTGTGTGACATCGCTCAGTCCGTTCGTGAGGGGGTGGGCGGGACGGTGAAGTGGCGGCGCAGCGTGCGGGTCCACGGTGCGGCGGGCAGGCCGGGGTACAGGGCGGCGAGGCCGGTGGCGTACTTGGAGATGCGCACCGGCCGGTGCCCGTGTGTCCACAGCAGACGGTCCAGCTGGGACGCGCCCGAGGCGCACTTGGTCTCGACCACCGCGCGGCCGGCCAGCCGCAGCCGCCGCCCGTCGGTGGCGCACCAGGTGAGGTCGGTGTCGACGGTCGCCCGGCTCGGCGTCGCCGGCAGCAGCAGGGTGCTGCGCCGGTACGCGGTCACCAGGGTCGGCGCGAACCCGGCGCCGGCGGGCCACCGGCCGTCGAGCACGGCGTCGACGAACGCGCGGCCCGGGTCGAGGCGGGTACGGTCGTCGGGCCGGTACGGCAGGCGGTGCTTGACGGTGCTGCCGCGCGGGCCGCACGTCTTCACCTCCAGCCAGCACAGCGAGGACTCGACGTACGTGCGGGTGCGGATCTTGAACCGGTGCCGCCGGCGGTGCGCCGCCAGCCGGTAGCTGGCCAGCTCGGGCGTGTCGAAGTAGACCGACTCGTAGCGGAACGCGCGATCCCGCCCGATCTGCAGCACCCGGGTGCCCGGCGGCAGCCGGTCCAGCAGGCGCTCCAACTCGGCGGTGCCGAGCACGTACTTGCGGTCGACCCTGGTCTGCAGCGCGGCGCGCTCGGTGAGCTCGTCCAGCCCGATCGGGTCCAGCGCGGCGAGGGCGGCGGTCACCGGTGGCCGCCGGCGGGCGCGGCGGCCACCGGTTCGGCGGAGCCGGCCGGGTCTGCCGAGTCTGGTGAGCCGGCCGGTGGGGCGGCGGCGGTGCGCGGCCGGCGGGAGAACCGGACCTCCACGACGGTGGTGTCGTTGACCAGGTCGAGGCGTTGCACGGCGGCGGCGTGCACCCGGGCGCCGAGCAGCCGCTCCAACTGGGCCCGCAGCGCGGCCGGGTCGGTGACCGCCGTGTCCAGCACGACGATCTGGTGGCCGTACGAGCGGAACAGGCGTGGGTGGTCGCCGACGTACACGACGGCCAGCAGCAGCCCGAGCAGCCCCGCGACCGGCGCCACGTCGGTGCCGAGCGCGGTGATGAGGCCGATCGCGAGGCTGGAGAAGTAGTACGCCACCTCGTGCTGGTCCAGCTCGGTCGAGCGCAGCCGGATGATCGACAGCACCCCGAACAGGGCGAGCCCCAGGCCCAGCCCGGCGCCGACCCGGCTGGTGCTCAGCGCGCTGGCGACGGCGAGGACGCCGACGTTGACGACCAGGTAGGCGGCGACCAGGTCGCGGCGCCGGTGCCGGGGGAAGTAGAGGGCGAAGACGAGCAGCCCCGCTGCTGCGACGTCGATGCCGAACATGGCGATCCGCGACATGTGCGTGTGCCTCCCGGGAGTTCGTCCGGTGAACGCGACCCGAACGGCGGGTTGCGTTGCCATGACGAACGTAGGAGCGGCACACCCTGACCCGGTGTGTTTCGAAAAAGCCTGATCAGTGGCGGTATGGGGCGGTCGGCGCGGAGCGGCAGCTCATCGGCGTGCGTCGAAGTGGTGGTGCTGTTGGGGCGCACGACTTTCGAAATGAAAGAACCATCGACATCGATTGTCAGGCCCGCCGTGTGCGGTCCCGGGTCCCGGCCCGGCGCCCGCGGTCGGCGTGGCGCCGGGCCGGTTGAGGTGACCGGAGAGGGCGGTCTGATCAGCCCTTGATCTGGCGCAGGCCGGTGGTGCCGGCGCCGACGCTGATCTTGCGGGGCTTGGCGTGCTCGGACACCGGGATGCGCAGGGTCAGCACGCCGTTGTCGTAGGTGGCCTCGAGCTTGTCCGTGTCGAGGGTGTCGCCGAGGAACAGCTGCCGGCTGAACACGCCCATCGGGCGCTCGGAGATCACGGTCTCGACGCCCTCCTTGGCCGGGCGCTGCCGCTCGGCCTTGCCCTGGCCGTGGAGCGGATGACCCGGTGACGCCGCGCGGGGGTGCGCGGCGAAGGCCATTGACCGATGTCGCTGGATGGTGACAGAATCGCGGTCCCTGTACCACCCCTTTCCGCCAAAAGGGACCGCCATGAGCCTCGCCGCCCCGCGCCTGCGCGCCGCCGTCCTCACCGCCGTCATCAGCGCCGCCGTCACCGTCACCGTCCTGCCGGGCACCCCGGCCCACGCCGCCGCGCCGACCGGCCGGTACGTGGCGCTCGGTGACTCCTACACCTCCGGACCGCTCATCTCCGACCAGGTCGACCTCAACTGCGTGCGGTCGAACCGCAACTACCCGTCGCTGGTCGCCCGCGCGATCGGCTCCGCCGCGTTCGCCGACGTCAGCTGCGGCGGCGCGACGACCGGCGACATCCTCAACGCCGGCAAGGGGACGCTCGGGCTGCCCGTGCCGGCCCAGATCAGCGCCGTCACCGCCGCGACGGCCCTGGTCACGATCGGCATCGGCGGCAACGACATCGGCTTCTCGGGCATCGTGTCCGCCTGCGCGCAGGACGGGGTCGGTGACCCGTTCGGCACGCCGTGCCGGGACCGGTACACCGCCGGCGGCACCGACCAGCTGCAGGCCCGCATCGCCGCGGCGGCCCCGAAGGTCGCCGCGGTCGTGCAGGCCGTGCGCGCCGCCGCGCCGAACGCCCGCATCGTCGTCGTCGGCTACCCGGTGATCGTGCCGGACAGCGGCTACGGGTGCTGGCCGGTGGTGCCGTTCGCGTTCGGCGACGTGCCGTACCTGCGGACGGTGGCGAAGTCGCTCAACAGCATGCTGGCCCGGACCGCGGCGGCCAACGGCGCGCAGTACGCCGACGTGTACACCCCGTCGATCGGCCACGACGTGTGCCGGTCGAAGAGCGTGCGCTGGGTCGAGGGCCTCGTGCCGGAGAACGCCGCCGCGCCGTTCCACCCGAACGCCGCCGGCGAGCAGGGCATGGCGACCGCGGTCACGGCCCGCCTCGCGGCCTGACCGCCGGCCGGCCGCGACAGGGCGATCCCCCGTTCGCCCTGTCGCGGCGCGGCAGGCGGGGTTGCCCGCGTCATGATCACCGTCGCCCTCGGCGCCCGCCGGATGCGGATCGTCGCACCGGCGGCGCCGTGTAGGTTCGTCGTAAGGAACCGAACGACAGAGGGACGACCGTGAACGCTCTGCCCGCCGCACGCACCGCCGACCCCGCGGACGCACCGCCGATGAAGTGGGGCGTCATCGCGCCCGGATGGATCGCGGAGCAGTTCGCCAACGCCGTCCACCGGTACTCGAAGTCGCGGATCGTCGCGGTCGGCTCCAGCTCCACCCAGCGCGCCGAGGCGTTCGCCGCGCGGCACGGCGCGGAGCGTGCGTACGGCTCCTACGAGGCGCTCGTCGCCGACCCAGGCATCGACGCGGTGTACGTCGCGTCGCCGCACAGCCACCACTTCGAGCAGACGCTGCTGGCGCTGCGCGCCGGCCGGCCGGTCCTGGTGGAGAAGGCCTTCACGCAGAACGCGGCGCAGGCCGCGCAGCTCGTCGAGCTGGCCCGCGGCTCGGGCCTGCTGCTCATGGAGGCGATGTGGAGCCGCTTCCTGCCGCACTACGACGTCATCCGGCAGGTGCTGGCCGACGGCGGGCTCGGCGAGGTGCAGACCGTGATCAGCGACCACGGCCAGTACTTCGAGATCGAGCCGACGCACCGGCTGCTCAACCCCGCCCTGGCCGGCGGCGCCCTGCTGGACCTCGGCATCTACCCGATCTCGTTCACGTCCTTCGTCCTCGGCGCCCCCGAGGAGATCCAGGCGACCGGCACCATGACGACGACCGGCGTCGACGCCCAGGTCTCCGCGGTGCTGCGCACGGGCAGCGCGCACGGGATCATCTCCACCACCCAGACGGCGGCGTCACCGACCACGGCCAGCATCTCCGGCACCGCCGGCCGGATCGAGATCGCCGGGCCGTTCTATCAGCCGCAGCAGGTGCGGTTCACCGCCGTCACCGGCGAGACGCGGGAGAGCGCACCGGCCGCCGTCACCGGTCACGAGGGCCTGGTCTACCAGGCGGCACACTTCGCGGAGCTGCTCGCCGCCGGCGCCACCGACTCGCCGCTGCTGCCGATGGGCGAGACCCTGTCGATCATGGGCACCCTCGACGAGATCCGGCGCCAGATCGGCCTCGTCTACCCCAACGAGTAGTTCACGTCACCGGTCGCTGCGCGCGGCGGTGACGCGCGCGAGCACGGCGGTGGTGACGGCGTCGCCCGGGCCGGCCGTCAGGACCCGCTGCAGGTGCGCCTCGGCCTCGGCGAGCGCGGCCGGGTCCTCGTCGTCCAGACCCTCGGGCTCCGGCTCGTCGCCGGCCGGGTAGTACACGAAGTCCTCGGTGTGCGGCGGGTCCAGCAGCGCCAGCGCGAGCCCGTTCGCCGCGGCCGCGTGCACCGGGTCCGCCGCGAGAGCGCGCCGGAACCAGTCCAGGGCCTCGGCGCGCCGGCGCCACAGCGCTCGCAGCCATGCCGCGCGGCCGGTGCCGGGGGCGCCGAGGCCGTCGTACAGCGGGGACAGCTCCAGCGCGGTGCGCTGCTGGCGCAGCAGGAGCCCGGCCAGCAGGGTCGCCGTGACCGGGTCGGCCGGCGCGGCGGCGAGCGAGCGGCGCAGCCAGCGCTCCGCCTCGGGCTCGTCGTCGGGGGTGTCCAGATACACGGCCCCGCTCAGCACGCACAGCCGGTGCCCGAGCGCCCGCATCGCCGCCGGGTCGCCGGTGCCGGCGGCCGCGCGGAGCCCGTCGAGGTCGTCGCGCTGCGTCGCATCCACCCGGCTACGGTACGGCCATGCACAGCTTCTACGTCCTGCGGCACACGGGGCTGCCCAACAACAGCGACACCATCACCGAGTGCTACGTCCTGGCCGACCGCGACGACCTGATCCGGGTGCTGACCGGCCTGGACGTCGACCCCCGCTGGACCGAGGCGTGCACCCTGACCGTCCACGCGGACGGCGCGGTCACCGGCACCGTCGACCTGCTCGCGACGGTCCCCGGCGATGATCCCGACGATGAGCCCGACGAGGACGACGGCGAGGGCTTCCGCACCCTGGACCTGGCCGGGCTCGAGATCCCGTCCCTGCCGGGCCCGCCCCTGCCGCCGGGCCACCCGGTGATCGTCGACGGCGAGGCACTGCCGTACGGCTGCACCGCCTTCTACAACTGAGCCCACCAGCCGTCGAGGGGCGTCGCCGGCAGGGCGCGTTTGTGGCGGGTCGAGCGGTACACCGACTCCAGCCTCGCCGCCACCTCGGGCGCGACGTCGGCGCCCTCCAGGTAGTCGTCGATCTGCTCGTACGTCAGGCCCAGCGCCACCTCGTCGGGCAGGGCGGGGCGGTCGTCCTCGAGGTCGGCGGTCGGCACCTTCTGCCAGGTGCTGGCCGGGGCGCCCAGCTCCTGCAGCAGAGCGGCGCCCTGGCGCTTGGTCAGGCCGGTCAGCGGGGTCAGGTCGACGCCGCCGTCGCCGTGCTTGGTGAAGAAGCCGGTCACCGCCTCGGCGGCGTGGTCGGTGCCCACGACGAGCATGCCGAGCTGGCCGGCGATCGCGTACTGGATCACCATGCGCTCGCGGGCCTTGATGTTGCCGCGGACGAAGTCGCGCAGCCACGGCTCGCCGCCGAGCAGGTCGTGCAGGCCCAGCGCCGTCTCGGCCGCGACGGCGTCCGCGCCGGGCTTGACGTTCACCGTGATTGAGCGGTCCGGGCTGATGAACTTCAACGCGAGCTGCGCGTCCTGCTCGTCGGCCTGTGTGCCGTACGGCAGCCGCACGGCGACGAACGTGGCCGCCCGCCCGTCGGCGCGCAGCTCCTCGACCGCGAGCTGGCACAGCCGGCCGGCGAGGGTGCTGTCCTGGCCGCCGCTGATGCCCAGGACGTATCCCACCGCGGGGGTGGAGCGCAGGTAGTCCTTGAGGAAGCCGACGCGCCCGCGGATCTCCGCCGCCGGGTCGATCGTGGGCTTGACGCCGAGCTCGGCCTGGATGCGCTGCCGTGGGTTCGCCATGCCGGCACTGTACTGAACAAGATCGACGGGCGCCGGGCGGTCCGCGGCATCGACGGGCAACTTAATCGTAAGGAATGTTGACAGTTTGCGCGTCGACTCGTACCTTACCGATGGTCACGCCGACGAGAGGGGACTCGTGTCGGGAGCATTGTCTTTCGGTCAGGAACGGCTCTGGTTTCTGGACCAGCTCGATCCCGGTGACGCCTCCTACAACATCCCGCTGGTCCTGCGGCTGACCGGTGACCTGGACGTCCACGCGCTGTGTGCGGCGCTGCACGGGGTGGTCGAGCGGCACGCGACGCTGCGCACCAGGTTCCCCGCCGTCGACGGGCGCCCGCACGCGACCGCCGGGCCCGCGCCGGCCCTGCGGGAGCTCGCCTGCACCGCCGCCGAGCTCGACGCGCTGCTCGCCGAGCGCAGCAACGCCCCGTTCGACCTGGCCGAGGGGCCGCTGCTGCGGGCCACCCTGCTGCGCGTCACCGACCGGCCGGGCGAGCACGTCCTGAGCCTCGTCGTGCACCACATCGCCGCCGACGGATGGTCGCTCAACGTGCTGCGCGACGAGCTGGCCGGCCGATACGCCGGCACCTTCGACGCGCCGCCGCTGCCGACCACGTACGCCGCGTTCGCCCGGGCCCAGCGCGACGCCGGCGCCGAGCAGGACACCACGTTCTGGCGGGAGCAGCTCACCGGCGCCACCCCCCTGGACCTGCAGCCCGACCTGCGGCGGCCCGCGTCCAGGACGTCCGACGGCGCGTTCCACACCCGCCGCGTCGCCGGCGCCGCCGCCCTCGACGCGTTCGCCCGCGAGCAACGGGTCAGCCCGTTCATGGTGCTGCTCGCCGCGTACCAGGTGCTGCTGCAACGGCACACCGGCCAGGACGACATCAGCGTCGGCGTGCCCGTCGCCGGGCGCAACGACCCGGACCTCGAGCCGCTCGTCGGCTACTTCTCCAACACCCTCGTCATGCGCGGCGACCTCGGGGCCGACGTCACGTTCCGGGAGCTGCTGCGGGCCACCCGCCGCATCGCACTCGGCGCGTTCTCCCACCAGGACATGCCGTTCGAGCGGCTCCTCGACGAGCTGCAGGTGGAGCGGGACCTGTCGCGCAACCCGCTGTTCCAGACCCTGCTCACCGTGCACAGCCAGGACGGCGACCGGCACGGCGTGCCGCGGCCGTTCGGCCCGCTGACCGCGGTCGAGATCGACGGCGGCCACGCCCAGACCAAGGTCGACGTCATGCTCGACGTCTGGCGCTCCGGCGAGGACCTGCTCACCGTCTTCGGCTACCGCCGCGACCTGTTCCGCCCCGAGACGATCGCCGCCCTGGCCGAGCGCTTCGAGCTGCTGCTGCGCGCCGCGATCGCCGCCCCGGACACCCGCCTGCGGGACCTGCCCGCGCTCACCGGGGCCGACCGTGCGTTCCTCGCCCGCGCGGGTACGGCCGGCGCCCCGCCCGCGGGCACCGTCCTGGACGAGCTGGCGGCGCGGGTGGCCGCACACCCCGGCCGGGCGGCCCTGGACACCATGACGTACGCCGAGCTCTGGGAGGCCTCGGGCCGGCTGGCGGGGGCCCTGGGCGAGGCCCTGCTCGCGGCGCTGCCGGCGGGCGCGCCGCGGATCGTCGGCGTGTGCCTGCCCCGCGGGCCGCACGCCGTCGTCGCCATGCTCGCCGCCTGGCGGGCCGGCGCCGCCTACCTGCCGCTCGACCCGGCGTACCCGGCGGCACGGCTGGCGTTCATGGTCGCCGACAGCGGCGCCGCCGTCGTCGTCACCGGCGACCGGCATCCCTTCGACGGCGTGCGGACCCTGCCGGTCACCGCGACCGGCACCCGGCACCCGGTGCCGCCGGACCCCGAGGACGCCGCGTACGTCATCTACACCTCCGGCTCGACCGGCACCCCGAAGGGGGTCCTCGTGCCGCACCGGGCCCTCGCCGCGCGCGCCGCCTGGATGCGCGACGGCTACGGCATCACCGCCGCCGACACCGTCGCGCAGTTCGCCGCGCTGAGCTTCGACACCCACGCCGAGGAGCTGTGGCCGGCGCTGAGCGCCGGCGGCACCGTCGTGTTCGCCGACGCCGACCTGCCGGACTTCCTCGCCACGCCGGCCGGCGCCGCCGTCACCGTGCTGGACCTGCCCACGCCGTACTGGCACCGGCTCGTCGACGACCTCAGCGGGGTGCGCTGGCCGGCTGGGCTGCGCCTGGTCATCCTCGGCGCCGACCAGGTCGAGGCGGCCGCCGTCGCCGCGTGGCGGGCCACGTTCGGCGACCGGGTCCGGCTGGTGAACTCCTACGGCCCGACCGAGACCACCATCATCGCCACCGTCGCGGATCTCACCGGCGGGGACACCGGCGCCGACACCGCCGAGCGGCCGCCGATCGGGCGTCCACTGTGGAACACCACGGTCGCCGTCACCGACCGGCACGGCCGCCCGGTGCCGCCCGGCGTCCCCGGCGAGCTGCGCATCGGCGGCGCCGGCGTGGCCCACGGCTACCTCGGCCGCCCCGGCCGCACCGCCGAGGCGTTCGAGCCCGACCCGGACGGTCCGCCCGGCGCTCGCCGGTACCGCACCGGCGACCGGGTCCGGTGGCGGCCCGACGGGCAGCTGGAGTTCCTCGGCCGCCTCGACGAGCAGGTCAAGGTCCGCGGGTACCGGATCGAGCCCGGCGAGGTCACCGCCGCGCTGCTCGCCCTGCCCGGCGTCGGGCAGGCCGCCGTCGTCGCCCGCGCCGACGCGCTCATCGGCTACGTCGTCCCGGCAGGCCCGGAATCGGGCCGCGACCCGGCCGCCCTGGACCCCGCTGGGCTCCGGCAAGCGCTTGCCGCGACGCTGCCGGCGCACCTGGTGCCCAACGCGGTCGTCACCCTGGCCGCGCTGCCGTTGACCGTCAACGGCAAGCTCGACAAGGCCGTCCTGCCCGACCCGGAAATCCGCTCGGCGACCGGGTACCTCGCGCCGCGCACCGACGCCGAGGACCTCGTCGCGGGTGTGTGGGCCGCGGTGCTCGGCGTGGAGAAGGTCGGCGCGCTCGACGACTTCTTCGACCTCGGCGGCCACTCGCTGCTCGCCACCAGGATGGTGGCCCGCATCCGCGCCGCCGTCGACCTGGCGGTGCCGATCCGCACCCTGTTCACCCACCGCACGGTCGCCGGGTTCGCCGCGGCCGTCGAGGCGCTGCTCATCGCCGAGATCGAGGCGATGAGCGAGGAGACGGCACAGCACATGCTCACGGGGGAACAGTTATGACCGATCCGCAGCGCAGCGAGGACATCGGGCATCAGCAGCGCGGTCAGTCAGGCGGGCGCCGGAGCGCAGCGGAGGCGAACGCATGACCGTGGAGGACCTGTCCGCGACGAAGCGGGCACTGCTCAGCGCGAGACTCCGCAGACGACCGGCCGCCGCCGAGGCCACCATTCCGGTCCGTCCGGCGGGCACCACCCCGCCGCTGTCGTTCGCCCAGGAACGACTCTGGTTCATGGAGCAGTTCGCTCCCGGCACCGCCGCCTACCACATCCCCGTCGCCCGCCGGTTGCGCGGTGCCCTCGACGAGGCGGCCCTCGCCAGATCGCTCGACGACGTCGTCGCCCGGCACGAGTCGCTGCGCACCCGGTACCCGGTCACCGACGACGGCAGGCCCGTCCTGGAGATCGCCGCGCCCGGCAGCCCGGACGCGCAGGTCACGCTGACCGTCGTGGACGCCACCGACGAGCAGGCCGCCGCCCGCATCGTCGACGAGGCCGTCGGCCGCCTCTTCGACCTCGTGCACGGCCCGCTGCTGCGCGCCCTGCTGGTGCGCATCACCGGCACCGCCGGGCGGCCGGTGACCGACGACCACGTGCTGCTGCTCGTCACCCACCACAGCATCAGCGACGGCTGGTCCAGCGAGGTCCTCGTCGGTGAGGTCCTCGCCGGCTACGACGCGTACGCCGCCGGGGTCCCGTCGCCGGTGCCGCCGCTGCCCGTACAGTACGGCGACTTCGCCGCCTGGCAGCGCGAGCGGCTCACCGGGGCGGCGCTGGCCCGCGAGGTCGACTACTGGCGCACCGAGCTCGCCGGCGTCGAACCCCTCGCCCTGCCCACCGACCGGCCCCGCCCCAAGCAGCAGACGTTCGACGGCGCCGGCTACGGCTTCGACATCGACCGGGAGCTGCTCGGCGGGCTCACCGCCCTCGGCCGTACCCACGGCGCCACCGTCTACATGGTGCTGATGGCCGCGTTCCAGGTCGTGCTGGCCCGGCACAGCGGGCAGCGGGACTTCGCCGTCGGTTCGCCGATCGCCGGGCGCCCCGAGCCGGAGCTGGAGCGGCTTATCGGCATGTTCGTCAATGTCCTGGCGATCCGGGCCCGCCTCGACGGCGACCCGACCTTCGTCGAGCTGGTCGGGCGCACCCGCGAGACGTGCCTGTCCGCGTACGCGCACCAGGAGCTGCCGTTCGCGCAGCTGGTGTCGGAGCTCAACGTGGCCCGCGACGTGAGCCGCTCCCCGGTCTTCCAGGCCGTCCTCGCCGTGCAGAACTACGCCACCGCGGCCGCCGCCGACGCCGGCGGGCCGCTGGACGTGACCCCGTTCGGGCTGCGGGCCACCGGCACCCGCTTCGACCTCGAGCTGTTCGTCATGGAGGACCCGACCGGGCTGCGCGGCGCCTTCAACTACAACGTCGACCTGTTCGACGAGGCCACCGTGGCCCGCATCGGCCGTCACCTCGACCAGCTGCTGCGCGCCGTCGTCGCCCGCCCCGACGTCCCGGTGTCCGCCGTGGACCTGCTGGAGCCCGCCGAACGCGACCTGGTGCTGCACGCCTGGAACGACACCGCCGCCGACTTCCCGGACGAGGCGACCCTGCCGGGGCTCATCGCCGCCCAGGCCGCCCGTACCCCCGACGCGGTCGCCGTGCAGTTCCAGGACCGGCGCCTCACCTACCGGGAGCTGGAGGCCGCCGCCGACCGGGTCGCGCGCCGGCTGCGCGCCGAGGGCGCCGGCCCCGGCGGGCTCGTCGCGGTCAGCGCCGAACGCTCCACCGACCTCGTCGTCGGCCTCCTCGGCGTGCTGAAGTCCGGCGCCGCGTACGTGCCGCTCGACCCGGACTACCCTGCGGACCGGCTCGCGTTCATGCTCGCCGACGCCGGCGCGCCGGTGCTGCTGACCCAGTCGCGGCTGCCGGTGCCGGACACCACCGCCACCGTCATCTTCCTCGACGACCCGTCGGCGTTCGCCCGCAAGCTGCCGCCGGTGCCCGACGCGCCGCGGGCCGGTGACGTCGCGTACATGATCTACACGTCCGGCTCGACGGGGAAGCCGAAGGGCGTGCCGAACACGCACCGCGGCATCGTCAACCGGCTCGACTGGATGCAGCGCACGTACCGGCTCGACGGCACCGACGTCGTGCTGCAGAAGACCCCGGCGAGCTTCGACGTGTCCGTGTGGGAGTTCTTCTGGCCGCTCATCACCGGCGCCCGGCTCGTGCTGGCCAGGCCCGGCGGGCACAAGGACGCGGCGTACCTGCGCGACCTGATCGTCCGCGAGGGCGTCACCACCACCCACTTCGTGCCGTCGATGCTGGCGATGTTCCTCGCCGAGGACGGCATCGCCGCCTGCACCAGCCTGCGCCGCGTCGTGTGCAGCGGCGAGGAGCTGCCGGCCGACGCCGTGCGCGCGTTCGCCGCCGCGCTGCCCGCGACCCCGCTGTGGAACCTGTACGGCCCCACCGAGGCCGCCGTCGACGTGTCCGCGTTCCGGTGCGTGGGCGACGCCGGCACGGTGCCGATCGGCGCGCCGATCCAGAACATCCGCCTGTACGTGCTGGACCCGGCCGGCCAACCGGTGCCCCCCGGCGTCCCCGGCGAGCTGCACATCGGCGGCGTCGGCCTGGCCCTGGGCTACCACGACCGGCCCGGCCTCACCGCGACCCGGTTCGTCCCGGACCCGTTCGGGCCGCCCGGCGGCCGGCTGTACCGCACCGGCGACCTCACCCGGTGGCGCGCCGACGGCACCATCGAGTTCCTCGGCCGCATCGACCACCAGGTAAAGCTGCGCGGCCTGCGCATCGAGCTCGGCGAGATCGAGGCCGCGCTGCGCGCCCAGCCGGGCGTCACCGAGGCCGCCGTCACCGTCCGCGAGGACCGGCCCGGCGACAAGCGCCTCGTCGCCTACCTCGTCGCCGACGCCGAACCCGACCCGGCGGCGCTCAAGACGGCCCTCAAGAAGGCGCTGCCGGACTACATGGTGCCCAGCGCGTACGTCGGCCTCGACCGGCTCCCGCTCGGCCCCAGCGGCAAGCTGGACCGCCGCGCCCTGCCCGCACCGGTCGCCGCCGCCGGCGGAGGCAGCGCACCGCCGAGCACCCCGGCCGAGCTGGTGTTCGCCGCGATCTGGTGCGACGTGCTCGGGCTGCCGTCCGTCGGCGTCGACGACGACTTCTTCGACCTCGGCGGGCACTCGCTGCTGGCCACCCAGGTCGTCGCCCGGGCCCGCAAGCAGCTCGACGGCGTCGGCCAGCCGGTCAGCGTCATGGACGTGTTCACCCTCAAGACGATCCGCGAGCTGGCCGCGTTCGCCACCATGTCCGCCGAGGACCGCGGGCCGCGGCGGCTGCTGCACCGGCTCACCAGGGACGCCAGGACGCCGCAGCGGTCGCTGGTCTGCGTGCCGTACGGCGGCGGCAGCGCCGTGGTCTACCAGCCGCTCGCCGACGCGCTGCCGGCCGGGCACGCGCTGTGGTCGGTGGCGATCCCCGGCCACGACGTCGGCCTCACCGAGCAGCGGCTGCCGTTCGAGGAGCTCGCCGACCGCGTCGCCGCCGAGATCCAGGAGCGGGTCAGCGGGCCCGTCGCCCTGTACGGGCACTGCGGCGTCGGCAGCGCCCTCATCGTCGCCGTCGCCCGCCGCCTCGAACACGCCGGCCGGGATCTCGAAGCGGTCTACATCGGCGCGCAGTTCCCGTTCGCCCGCCCCCGCAGCCGGGTGCTCAGCGCCCTGAGCCGGTTCGCCGCCCTGGAGCCGCTGCTGGGCAACCGCGTCTACGAGAACTGGCTCACCTCGATGGGCGCCGACGTCGCCGACCTGGACGAGACCCAGAAGCAGTTCATCATCGGCAACATGCGCCGCGACTCGGTCGCCGCCGAGGAGTACTTCACCGCCACCCTCGACGGCGGCGACGCGCGGCTGCGCGCCCCGATCGTGTCGGTCATGGGCACCCGCGACCCCGCCGCCGACTTCTACCAGGAGCGGTACAAGGAGTGGCTGCTGGTCTCCGACCGGGTCGCCCTGGTGCTGCTGGACGAGGCCGGGCACTTCTTCCTCAAGTACCGGGCGAAGGAGCTGGCGGAGATCGTCAGCCGCACCCACCCGGCCCTCGCCGCCGGCGGTCCGCAGCCGCAGGAGGTGCTGCCGTCCACGGCGGGGGAGACGTCGTGGTGGCTGCACGGCACCGGCGCCGCCGCGCCCGCTCCCGCCGACCCTGCCCAGGCCAGACCGGTCCCGCAGCCTGGCATGGGCCGGTTCCTCATCGTGGCGCTCAGCCAGCTGGTGTCCATCACCGGCTCCGCGCTCACCGAGTTCGCCCTGCCGATCTGGATCTACCTGGAGACCGGCTCCGTCGCCCGGTACGCCCTCTACGCCGTCATCGGCATGCTCCCCGGCATCCTCGCCGGGCCTCTCGCCGGTGCCATCGTCGACCGGTTCGACCGGCGCAAGGTGATGCTCGCCGGTGATGTCGCCGCCGGCGCCACCCAGGCCGTGCTGCTGGCCCTGCTGCTCAGCGGCGCGCTCGTGCCGTGGCACATCTACCCGCTGCTCGGGGCGCTGTCGATCGCGCTGACGTTCCAGCGGCTCGCGTACGCCTCCGCGGTGCCGCAGCTCGTGCCGAAGCAGTACCTCGGCCACGCCAACGGCATCGTCCAGCTCGCCGGCGGGGTCAGCGCCTTCGTCGTGCCGCTCGTCGCGGTCGGGCTCATGGCCGGCATCGGGCTCAAGGGCATCCTGATCCTCGATGTGGTCAGCTACACCGTCGCGATCACCGTCCTGGCCGCCGTCAAGTTCCCGAAGACCCTGCCGTGGCGGCGCCGCGAGTCGCTGCTCGCCGAGATCCGGCACGGCTTCACCTACTCGTGGCACCACCGCGGGTTCCGGGCGATGCTGCTGTGGTTCGCCGGCCTGAACATCTTCCTGTCCCCGCTGTTCCTGCTCATGACCCCGCTCGTGCTGTCGTTCACCGACCTCGACGCGGCCGCGCGGGTCGCCATGTGCGGCGGCGCCGGCGTCATCGTCGGCGGCATCGCGATGGGCTTCTGGGGCGGGCCCCGCCGGCAGCGGCTGCGCGGCATGCTCGGCCTCGCCGCGCTGCTCGCCGTCGCCGCCGTCCTCGGCGGCACCCACCCGAGCGTGTGGGTCGCCGGCGCGTGCGCGTTCGGCCTGTCCGCGGCGCTGTCGCTGGTCAACGGCGTCTACACCACGATCGTGCAGGTGAAGGTGCCGCAGCGGTACCACGGCCGGGTCTTCGCCCTGAACACCATGGTCGCCTGGTCGACGCTGCCGATCGGGCACGGCATCGTCGCACCGCTCGGCACGAAGTTCTTCGAGCCGCTCCTGGCGCCCGGCGGCGCGCTCGCCGGGTCGGTCGGCGCGGTCATCGGCACCGGTCCCGGCCGCGGGATCGCCTTCATGTACGTCGTGTTCGGCCTCGCGATGGCGGCCATGGTCGCCGCCGGGCTGCGGATCCCGGTGCTGCGCCGCTTCGACCGCGACGTGCCCGACGCCCTGCCCGACGACCTCGTCGGCATTCAGGAGCTGCGCCGCCGGGTGCCCGCCACCGAGGACGCCCGGCCGCTGGAGCCGGTCCGATGACCGCCAGGGCCAGGCCCGTGCGCGCCCCGGCGGTGCCGGCGACGCTGCCCGAGCTGCTCGCCCACCGGGCGGACACCGAACCGGACCGGGTCGCGCTGGTCGCCGGCGACGAGCAGGTCACCTTCCGCCAGTGGCACGCCCGGGCCGGATCGGTCGCGGCCGGCCTGCACGCCCGTGGCCTGTGGCCCGGTGACCGGGTCGCGCTGCACTACGGCACCGCGAGCTGGCACGACTACGCGGTCGCGTTCGCCGGCGTGCTGCGCGCCGGCCTGGTCGCGGTGCCGATGTCGGACCGGCTCGCCCCGGCCGAGGCCCGTCACGTGCTCACTCACAGCGGCGCGGCCGCGGTGCTGCGCCCGGCGGGCCGCCCGGACGCCGACGGGGTGTGGGCGGCGACCCTCGCCGAGGTCGAGGCCGGCGGCGGGGGCCAGCCGCCGCCGCAGCCGCCGGCGCCGCGGGACCTCGCGCAGATCCTGTACACGTCCGGCACCACCGGCGTGCCCAAGGGCGTCGGCGCGACCCACGCCAACCTCGCGCACGGCTGCACCCTCGACCCGCGCCGCCGGCCGCTCGCGCACTCCACGCACTTCCTGCACGCGTTCCCCGTCGGCAGCAACGCCGGGCAGGCGATGCTGGTCAATGCGCTCAACACCCGCGCCGCCGCGCTGACCGCCGGCACGTTCACCCCCGGCCGGTTCGCGAAGCTCGCCGAGCGGTACGCCGCCGGCACCATCTTCCTCGTGCCCGCCATGGCGATCGAGATGCTGCACGCCATGGTGCACACCACGCACGACCTGTCCGCGGTCCGGCTGGTCGGGTCCACCGCCGCCGCCCTGCCGCCCGCGGTCGCGCTGCAGCTCGCCGCCGCGTTCCCGGCCGCGACGATCGTCAACTACTACACCTCCACCGAGGCCGCCCCGGCGCAGACGTCGATGGTGTTCGACCCCGAACGACCTTCCGCGCTGGGCCGCCCGACGGTCGCCGCGGACCTGATGATCGCCGGGCCGGCCGGGCAACCGCTGCCCGCGGGCGAGGTCGGCGACGTGTGGCTGCGCTCGCCGGTCGCGGCCCGGTCGTACTACCGCGACGGCGACGCGTCCGCCGAGGTGTTCCGCGGCCGGTGGGTCCGCATGGGCGACGTCGGCCGCCTCGACTCCGACGGCTACCTGTACCTCGTCGACCGCGACTCCGACGTGGTCAAGTCCGGCGCGCACAAGGTGTCGACGCTGCAGATCGAGCACGCCCTGCACGAGCACCCCCTGGTGCGGGAGGCCGCCGCGTTCGGGGTGCCGCACCCGGTCCTCGGCGCCGCCGTCGCCGCCGCCGTCGTCACCGACGGCCCCCTCACCGCCCCGCAGCTGCGCACGTTCCTGCTGGAGCGGCTCGCCGGGCACGAGGTCCCGGGCCGGGTCCTGTTCCTGGACCGGCTGCCCCGCAACGACAACGGCAAGATCCTCAAACGTGAGCTGCGCCAGCTCCTCGACGACGACAGGGCGACCCAGTGACGACCCAGGCCATCCGGACGACCGCCGCGATCCCGCTCACGCCCGCCCAGCACGGCGTCTGGATCACCGAGCAGGCCCTGCCGGCCGGGGCCGCCTACCACCTCACGGTGACGATCCGGTTCACCGGCGGGCTCGACGCCGAGCGGCTGCGCGCCGCCTGCGCCGCGGTCGTGGCCCGGCACCCGGTCCTCGCCGGCGCCGTCGACGACACGGACCTGCCCGCCCTGGTGCCCGCCGCCGCTCCCGTGGACCTCGTCGTGCGCGCGGGGGAGCCCGCAGACGTCGCGGCCCTCGCCGCCGAGCCGTTCGACCTGCGGCATGGCCCCCTGGCCCGGTTCACGCTGCTGCAGACCGGGCCCGGCGACCACCTGCTGGTGGTCGTCGTGCACCACCTGGTCTTCGACGGCACCTCCAAGCAGGTCCTCGTCGCCGACCTCGCCGCCGCGTACAACGGCGCCGCACTGTCCACCGTGGATGCTGGTGATAAGGCGTCCACTGTGGACGTGGCCGGGGCCGCGGCGTTCTGGGCCGCGCGGTGGCAGGAGCCGGCCCCGCCGCAGCTGCCCGGCCTGCGGCACACCCCGCCCGGTCCGGCCGCCGTCGCCGTGCCGTTCACCATCGGCACCGCGGAGCTCGCCGAGGCGGCCGCCACGACCGGCGTCACCCACTTCGAGCTCCTCCTCGCCGCCTGGCACGCGCTGCTGCGCCGGTACGGCAACGACACCGTCACCACCGCCGTGGAACTGTCGACCGCCGGCCGTGCCGCGCCGCCGCGCATCGGCCTGCACGTCAACGAGCTGCCGGTCACCACCGCACCGGACCCGGCGCAACCGTTCGCCGCGTTCGCCCGGTCGCTGCGCGCGCACCTGCGCGAGGTGTACGCCCACCGCGGCGTCCCGCTCAGCCACGCCGTGCGCCTCACCCCGCGGGCGGCGCTCGCCCCGCTGACCGTCAGCTACCGGCGCCGCGCCGACCCGCCCGCGTTCACCGGCACCGGCAGCACCGTCGACTGGCTGGTGTTCTGCGGCGCCGTGCGCGGCACCGCCAACCTGCAGCTCGTCGAGGGACCCACGGTCGTGGAGGGCAGCCTCCAGCTGGCCGCCGGCGCGTTCGACGCCGACCAGGTCGCCGCCGAGTACCGGGCGCTGCTCGCCGCCGCGGTCGCCGCCCCGGGCACCGCGATCGGCGACCTGCCGCTGCCGGCGGCCCCGGCCGTGGCCGCTGCCGGTCCCGGGCCGCGGGACACCGTCGTGGACCGGTTCCTCGCCCGTGCCGCCGCCGATCCGGACGCGGAGGCGGTCGTCTGCGGCGACCGGCGCGTCAGCTACGGCGAGCTCGCCGCCGCCGCCGCGGGCCTCGCGGGCCGGCTCCGGCGGCAGGGGATCGGGCCCGGCACGCTCGTCGGGATCGCCCTGCCGCGCACCGCCGAGCTGCTCGTCGCGGTGCTCGGCGTACTGGAGACCGGCGCCGCCTACCTGCCCCTCGACCCGTCCTACCCGGCGGAGCGCATCGCCTTCATCCGCGACGACGCCGGCGCCGCGACGGTCCTCACCGCCGCCGACGTGTCCCTCGACGGCACCGGCGACGCCGCGCCGGACGAGGCGCCGTCCCCCGATGACGTCGCTTACGTCATCTACACGTCCGGCTCGACCGGGCGGCCGAAGGGCGTCGCCGTCCCGCACGGCGCACTGACCAACCTACTGGACTCGATGCGCGACCACCTCTGCGCCGCCCCTGGCGACACCTGGCTCGGGCTCACCTCGCTGTCGTTCGACATCTCCACCGTCGAGCTGCTGCTGCCGCTGACCGTCGGCGCCCGCGTCGTGCTCGTGCCGCCGGACGGGCACCGCGACGCCGCCGCCCAGCTGCGCCTCATCGACCGGCACGGCGTCACCCACGTACAGGCCACCCCGTCCGGCTGGCGGCTGCTGCTGGAGGCCGGCCTCACCGGCGGCGACCTGGTCGCGGTCAGCGGCGGCGAGGCGCTGCCCGCCGACCTCGCCGCCGCGCTGCGGCCCCTGGTCAAGCGGCTCGTCAACGCGTACGGCCCCACCGAGACCACCGTCTGGTCCGCCCTGGCCGACATCGAGGCCGGCGCGCCCGTCACCATCGGCGGGCCCGTCGCCAACACCACCCTGCACATCCTGGACGGCGACCTGCGGCCGGTCCCGGACGGCATCGCGGGGGAGCTGTGGATCGGCGGCGCCGGCGTCGCACACGGGTACCGCGGCCGGTCCGGGCTCACCGCCGACCGGTTCCGCCCCGACCCGACCGGCGCCCCCGGCGCCCGCATGTACGGTACCGGCGACCGGGTCCGCCGCGGCCCCGGCGGCCTGGAGTTCCTCGGCCGGGTCGACAACCAGGTGAAGCTGCGCGGCCACCGGATCGAACCCGGCGAGATCGAGGCCCGCCTCGCCACCCACCCGTCGGTTGCGCAGGCCGCGGTGACCCTCGCCGACCCGCACGGCCCGCGGGCCCGCCTGGTCGCCTACGTCGTGCCCGCCGGCACCAGGGACGGCACCACCGACGGCACCGTCGACGCGGGGGCGCTGCGCGAGCACGTGGGGCGGGTGCTGCCCGGGTACATGGTGCCGTCCGCCGTCGTCACGCTGGACCGCTTCCCGCTCACCCCGAACGGCAAGCTCGACCGGGCGGCGCTGCCCGCACCCGGTGACGGCGGGCGCCCGGACGGGCCGGCGGCCACCCGTACCGGCGACGACACCACCGCCACGGTCACCGCCATCTGGCAGGAGGTGCTCCGCATCGACGACATCGGCCCCGACGAGGACCTGTTCGACCTCGGCGGGCACTCCCTGACCATCACCCAGATCGCGGTCCGTATCCGCAAACGCCTCGGCGTCGACGTGCCGCTCGACGTCTTCTTCGACACCCCCACGATCGACGGCGTCGTCGCCGCGATCGCCGAGCTCAGGGAGGCCCGATGAGCACGCCGGACACGTTCGCCGTCGTCGTCAACGACGAGGAGCAGCACTCGCTGTGGAACGCCGCCGAGGAGCCGCCCGCCGGCTGGCGGCGCACCGGGTTCACCGGCACGAAGGACGAGTGCGTCGCCCACATCGACGAGGTGTGGACCGACATCCGCCCGCTGAGCCTGCGCCAGCGGCTGGCCGCCCGATGAGCGGCCCGCAGCGCAGCGGAGGTGACGGCATGACCGGGGCCGACCTGCGGGACCGGGTCGCGGGGATGGTCAGCACCGCGACCGACGGCGAGGTCAGCACCGAGGAGATCCTGGCCGCCGGCGGGTCGCTCGCCGCGCTCGGCGTCGGCTCCCTCGCCGTGCTGCGGCTCATCGACGCCCTCGACGACGAGCTCGGCGTTCAGCTCGATCTGGACGTACCCGGCACCCATCTCGACGACTTCGACGACCTGGTGCGCACCGTGCAGGAGCGGGCGGTCCGCGATGACTGAGCTGATGACGACGGCACGGGTGCCGTTCACCGGCGCGCGGTCGGGCGCCGGCCCGCTGACGTGGGGGCAGCGGGCCATCTGGCACGCGATCGGCCGTACCGTCCCGAACGACCACTACTTCAACCTGGACCGGGTCGTCGACCTCGGCCCGCGCACCGTGCCGGTCGGCACCGCGCTGGACGCGCTCGCCGCCCTCGCCGCCCGCCACGAGGCGCTGCGCACCCGTCTCGACGACCCTTCCTGTACACCCGACGGCGCGCCCGGTCAGGTCCTCGCCGACGGCGGCGTCCTCGACGTGTCCATCGTGGACGGTGGCGGCGATCCGGCCGCCGCGGCCACCCGCGTCCGGGATCTCCTTGCCGGCACCGCGTTCGACTACCGCGCCGAGTGGCCGCTGCGCGCCGCGCTCGTCACCGCCGGCGATCAGGTCAGCCACCTGGTCCTCGTGCTGTGCCACCTCGCCACCGACGGGCACGGCGCCGAGGTGCTCGCCCGCGACCTGCGGCTGCTCGTGCGGCGCGGCACCCGCGGCCTGCGCGAGCCGGAGACCACCCCGCTGGACCTCGCCGCCGAGCAGCACTCCGCGGAGGGGCACCGGCGGGGGACCGCCGCCCTCGCGTACTGGGCCGAGCAGTTCGCCCGCATCCCCGCGACCATGTTCGCCACCCCCGTCGCCGCGCCGCAGGCACCCCGGTACTGGACCGGGCGGATCGTGTCGAGCGCGCTGAGCGGCGCCGTGGACGCGCTCGCCGCCCAGCACGGCGTCAGCGGCTCCACCGTGCTGCTCACCGCCGCCGGTGCCCTCGCCGCGGCCGCCGGCGGGCACGCGACCACCGCCGTCATGCCGATCGTCAACAACCGGTTCACCACCGGGCACCGCGACCTCGTCAGCACCCTGTCCCAGGATGGCCTGTTCGTCCTGGACGTCGAGCGGCCCACGTTCGGCGCGCTGCTGCGCCCCGGCTGGCAGGCGGCCCTGCGCGGTTACCGCGCCGCAGCCTACGACCCGGCCGGCTGGGACGCGATGCTCGCCGATGCCGCCGCGGCCCGCGGGACCGAGGTGCACCCGTACTGTTGCTTCAACGACATGCGGCTCGTCGCGCAGACCGGCGGGGGCCGGCCCACCCGGACCGCGGCTGACCTGCGCGCCCTGCAACGCGACACCCGGGTCGACTTCCCCGCCACCCAGGACCGCGTCGCGTGCCGGTACTGCCTGCACATCACCCAGGACGGGCAGGCTCTCGTCGTGACGCTCACCGCCGACACCGCGTACCTGCCGCCGGCCGCGATCGAGGGCCAGCTGCGCGCGGTCGAGGAGCTGCTGGTGCGCGCCGCCGGGGAAGACGTGCCGATGACCGCGCTGACCGGGCTGCTGTGACCCCGCAGGCGTACGCGCGCGCCACCTCCTGCGTGGCCGGGACCCCGCTGCGGTTCGCGGTGCGCGGCGCCGGGCAGGTCGTCGTCACCGACGCGGTCACCGGCCTGGTCATGCACCGGGACACCGTGGACGGCCCGGCATGGACCCTGCCGGTGCCCGGGTCGTGGCCGTCGTCGCTGTACCGGGCCACGTTCGCCGCCCCCGGCGCGGTCCCGCGCATCGACGGCGCCGGCGACGACGAGGCCTGGTTCGTGGTGCGCTCCGCGGCGCCGGTCGCGCCGATCCTGGTGTCGATCCCGTTCGCGACGTGGCAGGCGTACAACCGGGCGGGCCGGCCGTCCGAAGGCCTGTACTACGCGGAGGAGCCGACCCGGGCGACCGCCGTCACCTTCGACCGGCCGGGCGGCGGCCCGCCGCCGGAGCGCTGGGAGGAGCCGCTGCTGCGCTGGCTGCGCGCCGCCGGGTACCAGGTCGAGTTCTGCTCCAACCTGGACCTGCACCTCGACCCGGGGATCCTCGACGGGCACCGGGCGCTGGTCGTGTGCGCCCACGACGAGTACTGGACGTGGGAGCAGCGCGACGCCGTGGAGAGCTTCGTCCGCCGCGGCGGCAACCTCGCCGTCCTCGGCGCGAACACCGCATGGTGGCAGATGCGCCTCGAGGACGGCGGCCGCACCATGGTCTGCCACCGCGACGCCACCACCGACCCGATGGCCGCCGCCGACCCGGGCCGGGTCACCGTCGAGTGGTCCAGCGCCCCCGTCAACCGCCCCGAGAACGCGATGACCGGCGTCAGCTTCCGCCGCGGCGCCGGCGCCTGGGGCGACGGGATGGCCGTCATCGGGCTGGAGGCGTTCACCGCCCGGTTCGCCGGGCACTGGGTGTTCGACGGCACCGGCCTCAGCGACGGAGACAAGTTCGGCCAGGGCACCCTCGGCTACGAGACCGACGCCGCCGACATCGTCGACGTCGACGGCGTCCCCCGTGCCACCGGCCGGGACGGCACCCCGCCGTCCTTCGTCGTGCTCGCCACCGCCGACCTGCGGCACTGGCGCCGGTACGGCCAGGGCGGCGCGGCCACCATGGGCGTCTTCGACCTCGGCGCCGGCACCGTGTTCACCGCCGCCACCGTCAACTGGGGCAAGGGCCTCACCGACCCGGTCGTGGACCGCATCACCCGCAACGTCCTGGACCGCTTCTCGGCGTCCTCCCCGCCGCCGCCTCCCGCGCCGACGACGTGTCGCCGCTGGGATGGATCGGACCGGCCGGGGTCACGAACGCCGGAGCGACGGGCAGCGTCAACGTCATGCTGCAC
>NZ_JBFAIC010000030.1:0-121933 GCF_040654515.1 Dactylosporangium sp. NPDC050688 | reverse complement strand
GTGCTGGCGGCGCGGCGGTTGTTCCGCTCGACGATCCTGGCCGCGACGGCGGGGTTGCTGATGTCGCTGGACGGTATGCATTTCGTGCTGTCGCGGGCGGCGCTGCTGGACATCTTCCTGATGTTCTGGATCGTGGTCGCGTTCTACTTCCTGGTCCTGGACCGCGAGCAGCGCCGCGCCCGGTGGCTCGCGGCGCTGGAGCGGGGGATCGACCCGAGCCGGCCCGGCGCCGGCAACCGGCCGAAGCTGGGCGTGCCGTGGTACCGGCTGGCCTGCGCCGTCTCGCTCGGTCTCGCGTGCGGCGTCAAGTGGAGCGCGCTGTGGTACGTGCTGCTCTTCGTCGCGCTGACGCTGATCTTCGACATCAGCGCCCGCCGCGCCGCCGGGTCGCGGCACGCGATCCGCGACGGCATCCTCGACGACGGCGGCTGGATCTTCGCCGTGTTCGGCCTCGCGTTCGTGGCCTACCTGGCCACCTGGACCGGCTGGTTCCTCTCCGACGACGGCTACTTCCGGCACTGGTACGCGCAAAGCAACGGCCTGGCCGGTGACCGCTTCATCATCGACCCGCTGTACAACCTGTGGCACTACCACGTGGAGGCGTACAACTTCCACACCGGGCTGAGCACGAAGCACCAGTACCAATCCTGGCCCTGGATGTGGCTGCTGCTGGGCCGTCCGGTGGCGTTCTACTGGAACACCGACGGCCCGTGCGGCGCGAGCAGCTGCGCCTCGGAGATCCTGCTGCTCGGCACGCCGCTGCTGTGGTGGTCGTTCCTGCCGGCGCTGATCGCGCTGGGCTGGCTGGCGATCGCCCGCCGCGACGGCCGCGCCTGGCTGATCATGGCCTGCGCCCTGGCCGGCATCCTGCCGTGGTTCCAGTCGATGCCCGACCACCGCACGATGTTCTACTTCTACGCCCTGCCGGCCGAGCCGTTCCTGGTCCTCGCCGTGGTCTACGTGCTGGGCGCGATCATCGGCCCGCCCCGGCACGTGAAGCCCGCCAGCGACCACAGGCTGATCGGTTCGATCGTGGCCGGCGCATACGTGCTGCTCATTGCGGCCTGTTTTGCGTATTTCTACCCGATCTATAGTGGTATGGACATTACGTACACCGAGTGGTTCTCGCGCATGTGGCTCGGATCTCGCTGGGTGTAGCACCGCGACGGTAACTGGGTATCACCACAGTCGACGCACTGCCTTATATTGTTTGCCGCACGGCAAGCAAAGGCTTCGGTCGTGGATGGTGAAAGGCTCGCATGTCCGGCGTTGGCTCCATCGAGAAGGCTTTGCGCACCGCTCCACCTGATCGCCTGGTGGAGGTGCTCGACGCCCACCTGAGTGCGGCCCACGGCGCGAAGAGCAGCATCGTGTGGCTCGCCGACTACCGCTCGACCACGCTCTCGCCGAGCGGGGGCGAGCCGGACCACGCCGAGGACCAGCTGCCGTCCGCCACCCGCGCCTTCGCCAGCCAGACGGTCGTCCTGGAGGCCCGGGAGGGTCAGGCGCTCGCCCGGCTGCACCTGCCGATCAGCGCCTGGGGCGAGCGCGTCGGGGTGCTCAGCGTGCTGCTGGACGCCGAGCGCGCCCCGGAGGCCCGGGAGAGCCTGCGCGAGGTGGCGGGCGCGTTCGCGGTGGCGGTGCAGGCGGCGTACCGGCGCACCGACCGCTACCACCTCGACCGGCGGCGCAGCGGGCGGTTGACGATGGCCGCCGAGATGCAGTGGGACCTCCTGCCCGCCCGGGGCTACGACCAGCCCGGCCTGAAGCTCGCCGGGCAGCTGGAGCCGGCGTACGCCGTCGGCGGCGACCACTTCGACTGGTCCGTCAACGGCGACTGGCTCACCGTCACCGCGCTCGACGGCATGGGCACCGGCCTGGACGCGGCGCTGCTCACGACCCTCGCGGTCAACGCCATGCGCAACGCCCGCCGGTCGATCCCCGCCGGGCAGAGCGCCCCCGGCGACCTCGCCGACCAGGCGGTCCTCGCCGCCGACGCGATCTCGTCGCAGTACGGCGGCACCCGCCACGTCGCGACCCTGCTGCTGTCGCTCAATATCGCCACCGGCGAGCTGCATATCATCGACGCCGGATCGCCCCGCCTGCTGCTGGTCCGCGGCGGCCAGGTCCGTGACATGGTCCTCGACCCGCAGCTGCCGCTCGGCATGTTCGGCGACACCAGGTACGTCGAGGAACGCGAACGCCTCCACCCCGGAGACCGTCTCTTCATCGTCAGCGACGGGGTGCATAATGCGACCCGGCCGAACGAGGCCGCGTACGGTGAGCGCGAGTTGAGTCGTGCCATACGATCGACTCGGTTGCAGCCACCGGCCGAAGCGATCAGCAGCGTCATGCGGAGCCTTCGTGACTATCACGCGGGCGCCGAGCTCGCCGACGATGCGTTGATCGTGTGCCTCGACTGGTCGCCCAGAGCCGACCCGTGATCCCCGCGACCCTCGGAGGACGACGTGCGGAGCCGACCTTCACCGCACCCGGCTGGCAGTGACGACGCGGCCTCCATGGCCGCCGCGCTGGTCGACGCCGCGGGTCAGGCCCTGGTCCTCGCCACCAGCGCCGCCAACGACAACTCCGGCGTCTCCGCCGCCCAGCTGCGCGTCCTTGGCGTCGTCGACCAGGCCGGCTCGATCAACCTCACCCAGTTGGCGATCGCGCTGCACACCGCGCCGTCCTCGGCCAGCCGCCTCTGCGACCGCCTCGAGGCCGCCGACCTGCTGCGCCGCACCAACGACGACCGCGACCGGCGCGAGGTCTGGCTGGTCCTGACCCCGACGGCCCGCCGCCTGCTCGACGGCCTCAGCCGCCAGCGCCAGGAGACCATCGCCGCGGTCCTGCGCCGCATGTCCCCGGACGACCGCGCCGCCCTGGTCCAGGGCCTGCAGTCCTTCTCCCACGCCGCCGGCACGCCGGTCGCCGACTCCTCCGAGGCCCAGGCCAGCTGACGCCGCCCGCCGCGCCCCTTCGGCCGGGGTGGAGATCGCCATCCGTGCAAACTCGCCCGGCCGGAGCCGACGCGCGACAGCGCGGCGCGGGGCTTCGAGGACGTGGGGCCGCCACCACCGGCTCAGGCGTGATCTTGCTTGGTTGATCGAAGTCGTGTCGTGGTCATCTGGGCGACCGGGACGCGACTTGGATCACCACGGTGGTCGGCCGGCGGGATGGCGGGCGCCGGGCCGGGCACGTTTGGTGACCTGGGCCAGGTCGAGGCCCGGTCGGTGCTGCGCCGGCACGCCGATGCTTGGTGCACGGTGGCGAAACGCCGTCAGGCGGGTGGCGTGTCGGTGCGGTTCCCGTGGCGGTGGCGTGGGTCGCTGCCGGTCCGCTGCCACCGCGGCACGGACACCGTGGACGGGCGAAGGTGGCGGCTGCCGACCACGGAGCAGACCGCGCCGTTGCGGCTGCGACCCCGTGGACGGTCGCAGCACCAGAGAGGCTCCGCCAGAAGTGAACGGTCGCAGCACCGGAGGGGCTCCGCCAGAAGCCGGGAACTGCTCAGGAGCTGCTACAGCTCGAACCAGTGGTCCTGCTCGCGGGGGTCGGTGACCTCGGCGGCCGGGGCCCAGGCCTCGTACAGGCCGCGCTCCACGCAGTGGGCGCCCAGGCGGGCGACCTGGTCACCGTCCGGGCGGCTCAGGCGCAGCCGGAGCCAGTCGCCCTCCTCGCGGATCACGGTGCAGGGCGCGTCGCGCCAGGTGGCCGTCGGGATGCGGCGGGCCAGGGCGTCCAGGGGGTAGCGGGCGGCGCGGGTCTTCGCCGCGACCCGGAACTCGCCCGGCGGGTCGACGATCGCCTCGTAGACGTTGTCGCGGTAGCGGCCCACGTAGCGGGTCAGCGGGGTGGTGGTCGGGAAGTACTCCTGATCCGCGGCGATGGTGTCGGGCAGCAGGTGGCGCCACTGGGGGCCGTGCATCCGGCTCCACGCGCGCTGCTCCGGCAGGTACGTGTACAGCGTGACCTCGGTGCCGTCGCCGGTGTAGGCGACCAGCGACGTGTTCGCCGGGACGGGCAGCTCGGCCAGGTCGCGGGTGACGAACTCGGGCACGATGTGCCGGCCGCTCGGGGCGAAGCCGGTGCCGATGACAGGGGAGCCGAGCCGGTCGTGCGGCGGCATGGCGACGAGGCCGTCGTACGTGCCGGCGAGGGGCACCTCGTAGTCCCAGGGGTCCACGGCCCGCCAGCGGATCGCGAAGACCACGCCGCCGTCGGTGTCGGGGCTGCCGCCGCTGAGGATCGCCAGGTCGGCCGGGGTGCGCAGGTGGGCGACGTCGAAGGCGCGGTAGCAGAAGCCGCTGACCGGCCAGCCGCGCAGGTGGCCGCCGAGCTGCCGGCCCGTCAGGAACTTGATCATGCGGGTGCCGCGGCGGACGGCGGCGGTGCGGCGGATCGGGGCGAGCTGCGCGGCGGCGGCCGGGGTCTGGGTGAGCTTGTGCAGGGCGGTCCAGTCCAGGGCGCGGGTGACGGGCATGAGCAGCGGCTCGTCCTCCAGCCCGTCCAGCGCCGAGCCGACCTCGGTCGCGTGCACGAACCGCCGGAACGGCCAGCGGGCGCCCGGGCGCGGGTTGGGCAGGAAACCGGGGGCGGGTTGTGTCGCGTACACCTCGAAGGCGGCGCCCTGCGCGATCTCCTCGGCCGGGTAGGTGGTCCCGTCGAGGGTCACGGTGCGGGTCGCGGACCCTTCCGCATGCCCGATGACTGTCACCTTCCCGACGCTAAGGCCGGGTGATGTGGCTGCGGTGAACGAATCGTGAACGCCGGAGGCGGGGGTGGCATGCTTATGGCCGATGACTGAGCGAAACGAGCGAATGATGGTCCAGCGTGCGGTGCCCGGCGGCGCCGGGGAGCGAAGCGGGCCCGCGGCGTGAGTGCGAGAAAACACAGCCGGGAGGGCACGTTCCCGCCGGCGCCCGAGCCGTTGCCGGTCGCGGTGCCGGACAGCCACACCCACATCGACATCACCCTCGAGGACGACGGGGTCGGCGGGCCGTCGACGGTGGCCGACGCCCTCGCGCTGGCCGAGGCCGCCGGGGTCGACCGGCTGGTGCAGGTCGGGGTCGACGTGCCGTCGTCGCAGTGGGGGGTACGGGTCGCCGAGGAGCACCCTGGGGTGGTGGCGACGGTCGCCCTGCACCCGAACGACGCGCCGCGCCTGGCGGACCTGGACGCCGCGCTGCGGGAGATCGAGCGGCTCGCCGCGCACCCGCGGGTCCGCGGGATCGGCGAGACCGGGCTGGACTACTTCCGCACCGGCGAGGACGGGCGCAAGGCCCAGCACGAGAGCTTCCGGGCGCACATCGCGATCGCCAAGCGGCACGGCAAGACGCTCGTCATCCACGACCGCGACGCGCACGACGACATCCTGCGCGTGCTCGACGAGGAGGGCGCCCCGGACCAGGTCGTCATGCACTGCTTCTCCGGCGACGAGTCCTTCGCCCGGGATTGCCTGGACCGCGGGTTCCTGCTGAGTTTCGCCGGCACCCTCACCTTCGGCAACGCCCGGCAGCTGCGGGCGGCGGCGGCGATCACGCCGCTGGACGGCCTGCTGGTGGAGACCGACGCGCCGTTTTTGACCCCGACGCCGTTCCGTGGCCGGCCCAACGCCAGCTACCTCATCCCGCTGACGGTGCGGGCCCTCGCCGAGGTCACCGGGCACGACCTGGACGCGCTGTGCGCGGCCCTGTCCGCCAACGGCACGCGCGCGTTCGGGCAGTGGCGATGACGCTGCTCGGGCCGGCCGAGATCCGGGACCTCGCGGCGTCGCTGGGCGTCCGGCCGACCAAGCAGCTGGGGCAGAACTTCGTCCACGACCCCAACACCGTGCGGCGCATCGTACGCGCCGCCGAGCTGACCGGCGATGACGTCGCGCTCGAGGTCGGGCCGGGCCTCGGCTCGCTCACCCTGGGCCTGCTGGAGGCGGCGCAGGCCGTCTGTGCCGTCGAGATCGATCCGGTACTGGCCAAGGCGCTGCCGGACACCGTCGCCCGGTACGCCCCGGAGCACGCCGGCCGGCTGCACGTGGTGGAGGGTGACGCGCTGCGGGTGGAGGTGGAGCAGGCGCCGACCGCGCTGGTGGCGAACCTGCCGTACAACGTCGCCGTGCCCGTCGTGCTGCACCTGCTCGCCACCGTGCCGTCGCTACGCAAGGGCCTGGTCATGGTGCAGAAGGAGGTCGCCGACCGGCTCGTCGCCGGCCCCGGCAGCCGCGTCTACGGCGTGCCGAGCGTGAAGCTCGCCTGGTACGCGACGTCGAAGCTGGCCGGCAAGGTGCCGCCGAGCGTGTTCTGGCCGGTGCCCAACGTCGACTCGGGCCTGGTGGCGTTCACCCGGCGCGAGCCACCCGCGGGCGCCGACCGCAGGGAGACGTTCGCCGTGGTGGACGCCGCGTTCGCCCAGCGCCGCAAGACGCTGCGGGCCGCGCTCGCGGGCTGGGCCGGCGGGCCTGACGCCGCGGAGCGGGTCCTGCGGGCCGCGGGGGTCGACCCCGGCGCCCGCGGGGAGCAGCTCACGGTGGAGGACTTCATCCGCATCGCGAGCCAGCGGCAGGCGCACGCGTCGCCCAGGTAGGGTGCTCCACGTGACCGAGCCGCTCTTCTCCGATGACGACGACGAGGAGTTCGACCGGCCGCGCCTGGCCGCGCACGGACCGGTCCGGGTCCGCGTGCCGGCGAAGATCAACCTGCACCTGCACGTCGGCCCGCCGCGGCCGGACGGCTTCCACGAGCTGACCACCGTGTATCAGGCGATCGGCCTGTACGACGAGATCACCGCCCGCCGCGGCGACACGCTGACGCTCACCATGGAGGGCGAGGGGACCGGCCAGCTGTCGCTCGGCGAGGACAACCTCGTCATCCGGGCGGCGCGGGCCCTGGCGGCGGAGACCGGCCACGACGCGCACGCGCGGCTGCACCTGAAGAAGCAGATCCCGATCGCCGCGGGCCTCGCCGGCGGCAGTGCCGACGCGGCCGCCGCCCTCGTCGCCTGCGACCAGCTGTGGGGGACCGGGCTGTCCCGCGACGACCTCGCCGGCATCGCCGCGAGCCTGGGCTCCGACATCCCGTTCCTGGTCCTGGGCGGCACGGCGCTGGGCACCGGCCGCGGCGAGCTGGTCAGCCCGGTCCTGACCGGCGGGCAAGCCTGGCACTGGGTCCTCGCGGTGGCCGAGGAGGGCCTGTCCACCCCGACGGTCTACCGGACGTTCGACGAGTTGGGCGCGCAGAGCGAGGCGGGCCCGCCGGACGGGTTGCTCGCCGCGCTGCGGCAGAAGGACCCCGACGTGCTCGCCGCGCACCTGGCCAACGACCTGCAGGCCGCCGCGCTGCACCTGCGCCCGGAACTGCGCGGCGTCCTGGACGCCGGGCTCGACGCGGGCGCGCTCGCCGCGCTCGTGTCCGGCTCCGGTCCGACCTGCGTCTTCCTGGCCGAGGACGCCAGGCACGCCGCGCTGCTCGCAGCCGACCTGGAAGCCAGCGACTGCTGCCGCGCGGTGCGCACCGCCGTCGGTCCCGTGCCCGGAGCGAGAGTGCTGTAGATGGCCAACATCATCAACCTGGACAAGGTCGGCAAGACGTACCCGGCCGGCCGGATCTTCGACGAGGTGTCCCTCGGCGTCGACGACGCCGACCGCATCGGCGTGGTCGGGCTCAACGGGGCCGGCAAGACGACCCTGCTGCGGATGCTCACCAAGGCCGAGGAGCCCGACGAGGGCCGCGTCACCCACCGGCGTGACCTGCGGGTCTCCGCGCTGCCGCAGAACCTCGACCTGCCGCCGGCGGCGACCGTCCGCGACGTCATCATCGGCACCGCCTGGCTGCCGGCCGCGTTCGCCGCGGAGCACGAGTGGGCCGGCGACGCCGGGGTCCGCACGGTGCTCAACGGGCTCGGCATGCCGCACCTGGGGCTGGACGCGCCGGTCGGGCCGATGTCCGGCGGCGAGCGGCGGCGCATCGCGATCGCCGCGCTGCTGGTGCGCCCCGCGGACCTGCTGATCCTCGACGAGCCCACCAACCATCTCGACGTCGCCGGCATCGCCTGGCTGGCCCGGCACCTGCTGCAGCGCCGCGGCGCGCTCATGGTGGTCACCCACGACCGGTGGTTCCTCGACGCGGTCTGCACGACCACGTGGGAGGTCGCCGACGCGACCGTGCGCGCCTACGAGGGTGGGTACGCGGCCTGGACCCTCGCCCGGGCGGAGCGGCTGCGGGTCGCCGCCGAGGCGGAGTCGCGCCGGCAGAACCTGCTGCGCAAGGAGATCGCCTGGCTGCGGCGCGGCCCGCCGGCGCGCACCAGCAAGCCGAAGTTCCGCATCGACGCGGCCAACGCGCTCATCGCCGACGTGCCGCCGGCCCGCGACACGGTGTCACTGCAGCGCCTGGCGGTCTCGCGGCTGGGCAAGCAGGTGTACGAACTGTCCAAGGTGGACCTGCGCGCCGGGCAGCGGACCCTGCTGTCCGATGTGGACTGGCTGGTCGGCCCCGGCGACCGGATCGCGATCCTCGGTGCCAACGGCGCCGGCAAGACGACGCTGCTGCGGGTCCTGGCCGGCGTCCGCGAGCCCGACAGCGGCCGGATCCTGCGCGGCAGCACCGTGCGGGCCGCGTTCCTGTCGCAGGAGCTGCACGAGCTGCCGGCCGGGCTGCGCCTGCTCGAGGCGGTCGAGGAGGTCGCCAAGCGGGTCAGGCTCGGCGACCGGGAGCTGACCGCGTCGCAGCTGGCCGAGGTGTTCGGCTTCAGCGGCGCCCGGGTGTGGACGCCGGTCGCCGACCTGTCCGGCGGCGAGCGGCGCCGGCTGCAGCTGCTGCGCCTGCTCGCCGCGGAGCCCAACGTGCTGCTGCTCGACGAGCCGACCAACGACCTGGACATCGACACCCTCGCCGCGCTGGAGGACCTGCTCGACTCCTGGCCGGGCACGATCGTGGTGGCCAGCCACGACCGGTACCTGGTCGAGCGGGTCGCCGACGTCGTCTACGGCATGTTCGGCGACGGGCACCTGGTCCACCTGCCGGGCGGGGTCGACGAGTACCTGGAGCGCATCAGCGTCGCCGGGGAGGGCTTCGGCGCCGGGCGCGACGCCGCGGCGCAGCCAGGCCGGGAACGCGCCGCGGACCTGCGCGCGTCGGAGAAGGACGCGCGGGCGGCGAAGAAGGAGCTGGCGAAGCTGGAGCGCAGCATGGACCGGCTCGCGCAGAAGGAGGCGGCGCTGCACGCCCAGCTGGCCGAGCACGCCACCGACTACGCCCGGATCACCTCGCTGGACGCCGAGCTGCGCGCGGTGCAGGAGGAGAAAGCGATCGTCGAGGAGCAATGGCTCGCCCTCGTCGAGATCGCCGGATGACCCGGCCCTAGAATGCGGTCATGGCCGCTCACTTTCCGATCAACCACCACCTCCGGCCCCTGTACCGGCTGCTCTGCGTCGTCGCCGGTCTCTACATGCTGGTCTTCGGCGTGGTCGGATTCGTCCAGACGTCGGGCCAGCCGTTCTTCAGCCAGGACGGGGCCGAGTGGGTGCTGGGGCTGCGCACCAACCCCGCCTTCTCGCTGCTGTCGCTGGTCGCCGGGGTCGTCGTGCTCGGCGCCAACCTCATCGGCCGCAACCTGGCCCACCACATCAACCAGCTCGCGGGCGTGGTGCTGACGGTCGTCGGCATGGCGATGCTCGCGCTGCTGCAGACCGAGGCCAACATCTTCGCGTTCTCGATGGTCAACGTGATCGTCACGTTCATCCTCGCGGGCGTCACCGGCACCGCCAGCCTCTACGACCGGGTCGGCAGCACCTCCGCGGCCGAGGCCGAGGAGCAGTTCCGCCACGGTCCCCGCACGGCGTGAGACCGCGGGCGGTGCCTCCTGGGCGCCGCCCGCGTCCGTCTACTTGCCCTGCCTGGTGACGAGCGTGGGCTTGGCCTCCATGTTGGACAGGCCGTTCCACGCCAGGTTGACCAGGTGCGCCGCGACGACCTCTTTGCGCGGTTTGCGCACCTCCAGCCACCACCGGCCGGTCAGCGCGACCATCCCGACGAGGGCCTGCGAGTAGAGCTCGGCGAGCTTCGGGTCGAAGCCGCGGCGCTTGAACTCCGAGCCCAGGATGTGCTCGGCCTGGTGGGCGACGTCGTTGAGGACGCTCATGAAGTTGCCGGTCGGCGACATCACCGGCGACTCGCGCACCAGGACCCGGAAGCCGTCGGTCTCGTTCTCGATGTAGTCCAGCAGCGCCAGGGCCGCCTGCTCGAGCAGCTCGTGCGGGTGGCCCGCGGTCAGCGCGTTGGTGATCCGGTCCAGCAGGCCGCGGACCTCGCGGTCCACGACCACCGCGTAGAGCCCCTCCTTGCCGCCGAAGTGCTCGTAGACGACGGGTTTGGAGACCTTCGCACGCGACGCCACCTCCTCGATGGAGGTGGCGTCGAACCCCCGCTCCGCGAACAGCGCCCGCCCGATGGCGATGAGCTGCTCGCGGCGCTGGGCGGCGGACATCCGCACCCGGGACTTCGGCAGGCTCGGCGGTGGCGGTGGGCTCGTCGAGCGCTGGACGTGCGGTGTTTCCTCCGGAAGGTCGGTCACCCGCTCATCGTGCCAGCCGTGCCGCCGGCGGCGGCGACCCGCTTCGCATCGAGCCGGTCACGCTTCGGCCAGCGCGCGTCGGCGGCCCAGCCGAGCTTCTCGAAGATCCAGATGAGCCGGGCGTTGATGTCGACCTGGCCCTTGTCGACCCCGTGGCGGGCGCAGGTCGGGTCGGCGTGGTGCAGGTTGTGCCAGCTCTCGCCGAAGGACAGGATCGCCAGCGGCCAGAAGTTGCTGGCCCGGTCGCCCTCGCGGGTCTCGAACGGCCGCTCCCCGTAGACGTGGCAGATCGAGTTGATCGACCAGGTGACGTGGTGCAGCAGGCCGATGCGGACCAGGCCGGCCCAGAAGAACGCCGACAGCGCGCCCTGCCACGACCAGGTGACCAGGCCGGCGATCACCGCGGGCAGCGTCGCGGACAGGATCACGATGACCGGGAAGAGCTTGTCGATGCGGCGGATGTCCTTGTCGGCGAGCAGGTCCGGGGCGAAGCGCTCCCGGTTGGACAGCTCGCGGAAGAACAGCCAGCCCACGTGGGCGTAGAAGAGGCCCTTCACCAGGCCGCTGACGGACTCCCCGAAGCGCCACGGCGAGTGCGGGTCGCCCTCGCGGTCGGAGAACGCGTGGTGGCGGCGGTGGTCGGCGACCCACTGCGTCGGGCTGCCCTCGATCGCGCTGCTGCCGGCCACGGTCAGCACGATGCGCAGCCCCCGGTTGGCCTTGAAGGCGCCGTGGGTGAGGTACCGGTGGAAGCCCGTGCCGATGCCGAGCCCGCCGATCACGTAGAACACGGCGCCGAGCGCGACGTCGAGCCAGGTGAGCCCCCAGCCCCAGGCGACGGGGACGGCCGCCAGCAGGGCGACGAACGGCAGGACCACGAAGCCCCACAGGGCGACCAGGATTCCGGCGCTCTGGCGCCCCTGGGTCAGGGCCTTCGGCCCGCGGTCCGGGGGGTGACCTGGGGCGGGATCAAGGAGTACAGCGGACATGACACCTCTCAACGGGCTCTTCGCCGGGCGGGGAGATCGACGGGGCTACGCTTACGTCACCGTAACTTACGGGTCCGTAGGTTCGCCAGACGAGCTCTGTGTCAAGCTGATTACCCGCCGCCTTGTGTGATGTTCGTCCGGAAAGATCGGCCGGCCCGCCGCGCGGGTGAGCAAACCGGCCTCGATACAAGCCGGATTCATGCGCCCGGTACGCTGCACTCGCAGATCTTTGGGGTGTGGGGTAACGGCAGCCCGCAGGCCTTTGGAGCCTCGCAGTCCAGGTTCGAATCCTGGCACCCCAGCCACCTGACTACGATGGGGCGCACCGACACCGTCGAGGAGCGCGCCCGTGCGAAACGTGATCATCCTGGCCGCCGGCGAGGGGAAGCGGATGAAGTCCGCCCTGCCGAAGGTGCTCCATCCGCTGCTCGGCAGGACCCTGGTGGGGCACGTGCTGGCCGCGGCGCAGGAGGCCGTCGGCGGCGCCGTCACGGTGGTCGTCGGTCACGGCGGTGAGCTGGTCCGGGCCCACCTGGAGCAGGTCGCTCCGGAGGCGGTGCCGGTCACGCAGATCGAGCAGCGCGGCACCGGGCACGCCGTGCGCATCGCGCTGGACGAGGCCCCGGGGCTGGCCGCGGGGCTCACCGGCACCGTGGTCGTGCTCAACGGCGACATCCCGCTGCTGCGCGCCGAGACCCTCAGCGCGCTGATCCACACGCACGAGAGCACCAAGGCGGCGGCCACCGTGCTGACCGCCGAGGTCGCCGACCCCACGGGCCTCGGCCGCATCGTGCGCAACCGGGGCGGCGAGTTCGCCGCCATCGTGGAGGAGCGCGACGCCACCCCCGCCCAGCGGGGCATCCGCGAGATCAACTCGGGCGCCTACGTGTTCGACGCCGAGCGGCTGCGCGAGATGCTCGGCAAGCTGTCCACCGACAACGACCAGGGCGAGGAGTACCTCACCGACGTCATCGGGCTGCTCGCCGAGGCCGGCGCGCCGATCGTCGCGCACCGGGCCCCGGACGCGACGGAGACCCTCGGCGCCAACGACCGCGCCGAGCTCGCCGGGCTGCGCGCCCTCATGCGGGACCGGATCAACGACGAGTGGATGCGCGACGGCGTCGCGATCATCGACCCGGCGACCACCTGGATCGACGTCACCGTCACCCTCGCGAGGGACGCGGTCGTCGAGCCCAACACGCACCTGCGCGGCGCGACCCGCATCGGCGAGGGCGCGGTGGTCGGCCCGGACACCACACTCGTCGACGTGGTCGTCGGCGACGGTGCCACGGTCATGCGCACCCACGCGCTGTCCTCGGAGATCGGGCCGCAGGCGTCGGTCGGGCCGTTCGCCTACCTGCGCCCCGGCACGAGCCTCGGGCGCAAGTCGAAGATCGGCACGTTCGTGGAGACCAAGGCCGCCACCGTCGGCGATGGCGCGAAAGTTCCGCACCTGTCCTACGTCGGCGACGCCGAGATCGGCGAGGGCACCAACATCGGCGCTGCGACCGTCTTCGTCAACTACGACGGGGTGCAGAAGCGCCGCTCCGTGATCGGCGCGCACGCGCGGACCGGCGCCGACAACATGATCGTCGCCCCGGTGCACGTCGGCGACGGTGCCTACACCGCCGCGGGCAGCGTGATCACCAAGGACGTGCCGCCGGGGGCGCTCGCCGTGTCCCGCGCGCCGCAGCGCAACATCGAGGGCTGGGTGGAGCGCAAGCGCCCAGGCACAGCCGCCGCGCAAGCCGCGCGCGATGCCCAGACACGTGAAGAAAACCACGTCACCCCCGCCTCGGTGGCAGACGTGGGGCCGCGCGACGAACAATGAGCCCAACCACGAGATCGGGAGCGGGCGACCCTAATGGCCAGCATCAGTTCGGAGAACCGCAAGAACCTCATGCTCTTCTCCGGCCGGGGGTTTCCCGCGCTCGCTGAGGAGATCGGGGCGGTGCTCGGCGTCGAGCCGACACCGATGGACGCCTACGACTTCGCCAGCGGCGAGATCTTCATCCGCTACCGGGAGTCGGTGCGCGGCTCGGACGCCTTCGTCGTGCAGTCGATGGTCGCGCCGATCAACGACTGGCTGATGGAGTGCCTGATCATGGTCGACGCGCTCAAGCGCGGCTCGGCCAAGCGGATCACGGTCGTCCTGCCGTTCTACCCGTACGCCCGGCAGGACAAGAAGCACCGCGGGCGCGAGCCGATCTCCGCCCGGCTCGTCGCCGACCTGCTCAAGACGGCAGGCGCCAACCGGATCCTCACCGTGGACCTGCACACCGCGCAGATCCAGGGCTTCTTCGACGGGCCGGTCGACCACCTGTTCGCGATGAACACCCTCGCCGACCACATCGAGGCCAAGTACGCCGGGCGCCCGATCACCGTCGTCGCGCCCGACTCGGGCCGGGTGCGGGTCGCCGAGCGCTGGACCGACCGCCTCGGCGGCTGCCCGCTGGCGTTCATCCACAAGACCCGGGACCCGTCCAAGCCCAACCAGATCGTCGCCAACCGGGTCGTCGGCGAGGTCGAGGGCCGGGTCTGCTTGATCGTCGACGACATGATCGACACGGGCGGCACGATCGTCGGCGCCGCCGGCATCCTCTTCAACGAGGGTGCCGCCGACGTCGTGGTCGCCGCGACCCACCCGGTGCTGTCCGACCCGGCCTGCGACCGGCTCGCCGCCAGCCGGATCAGCGAGATCGTGGTGACCAACACGCTGCCGCTGCCCAGCGACAAGAAGGTCGACAAGATCACCCAGCTCTCCATCGCCCCGCTGCTGGCCCGGGCGATCCGCGAGGTGTTCGACGACGGGTCGGTCACGACCCTTTTCGGCGGCCTGTCCTGATTTCCTGGCGGGCTCCGCGGCCCGTCCGGTTGACACGGGCGCGTGATCTGCACAACCGGACGGGTGCGATGTGAAGGCGCTCAGCGGTCTCGGGTAAGCTGGTCCGGTTGCCACGGCGAGGGTGCTCCAAGGGCCGGGCGTGCGTTCCGATGACGGTCGCGAAAGCGGTTCTCACCGGCTCGGCATGACGGCCATGAGGGCTCCGTGATCGACGCGGTGCTCCGGGCCTGTGCCCCGTGCGCCTCCTCGCCCGAGCGCCGCACCACGACAACTGTTACCGGTCGCGCCGGCCGGTGCCCGCCGCACAACCGCATCAGGAGTTTTTGCCGTGTCCGAGGTAAAGATCAGCGCTGAGCCCCGCACCGAGTTCGGCAAGGGTGGTGCCCGTCGCACGCGCCGGGCCGGCAAGGTGCCCGCCGTGCTGTACGGCCACGGCGAAGCGCCCCGCCACATCGCCCTGCCCGCCCGCGAGTTCGCCGCCGCCATCCGGCACGGCGGCAAGAACCAGATCTTCAACATCGAGATCACCGGTGGCGGCACCGCGCTCGCCCTGCCGAAGGCGATCCAGCGTGACCCGATCAAGGACACCTACGAGCACGTCGACCTGCTGGTCGTGCGCCGCGGCGAGAAGGTCACGGTCGAGATCCCGGTCCACCTGACCGGCGAGGCCGCCCGCGACACCCTGGTCATGGTGGAGAACACCACCCTGGCCGTGCTCGCCGACGCCACCAAGCTGCCCGAGTTCGTCGAGGTCTCCATCGCGGGCCTCGAGGCCGGCAGCCTCGTCACCGCCGGCGATGTGCAGATGCCCGCGGGTTCCGAGCTGGCCGCCGACCCCGAGACCGTCGTCGCCGTCGTCTCCGCCTCCCCGACCGCCGAGGCGCTCGAGGGCGAGACCGGCGAGGCCGCCCCGGCCGAGACCGAGGCGACCCCGGAGCCGGCCGACGCCTGAGTCGTTCGACACAAGGTCGCGGGCGCCCGAGGGCACCCGCGACCTTGCCGTATGAGGGGACCTGATGACGGACACCGCGCCCTGGCTGATCGTCGGGCTGGGCAACCCCGGCCCGGAGTACGCGCGCCACCGCCACAACGTCGGCTTCATGGTGGCCGACCTGATCGCGCAGCGGGCCGGGCTGCGTTTCTCCCGGCACCGGCGGGTCGCCGCCGACGTGGCCGAGGGGCGCCTGCGCATCGGTGGGCCCCGCATCGTGCTGGTCAAGCCGCTGACCTTCATGAACCTGTCCGGCGGCCCGGTCGCCGGGCTGGCCCAGTTCTACAAGGTGCCGGTCGGCCAGGTGATCGCCGTGCACGACGAGCTCGACGTGCCCTACGAGCAGCTGCGGCTCAAGCAGGGCGGTGGCGAGGGCGGCCACAACGGGCTGCGGTCAATGTCGTCGTCGCTGGGCAGCAAGGACTACGTGCGGGTCCGCTTCGGCATCGGCCGGCCGCCCGGGCGGCAGAACCCGGCCGACTTCGTGCTGTCGGACTTCACCGCGGTGGAGCGCAAGGAGCTCGACTTCTTCATCGACCGCGCCGCGGACGCCGTGGAGATGGTCGTCGAGCGCGGGCTCGAGCCGACGCAGAACCAGTACCACGCGTCCTGACGGCCAGTTGTCCATCGGCCGTACGGTCTGAACCCTGCATGCCGGTCCGTGTGTCGGCGTGACGCATGTCCGAGTTGCACGTTGTACTCCAAGTCGCACCTTTTGCAAAGAAGGCGGACTTGAGGAGGCGTGCGTGGCGGTCGACAGCGGGCGAACGCCGGACGGCTTCCACCGCCCGGCACACCTGCGCCCAGAGGACCGCCCCGGCGGCCTGCGCCGCGAGGAGCGGGCGGACGGGCCACGCCGCGAGGAGCGCGCCGGCCTGCGGTGGGAGGAGCGCCCGGGCGCCCGGCGGCGCGACGAACGCTCAGGCGGGCTGCGCCGTCCGGAACGGCAGAGCAACACCCTCCAGGCCAGCCAGCGACCCGTGACGGCCACGACGCAGGCCGCGCCGATGGCATCCGTCGCGCCGGTCGCGCCCGCCGAGAGCGTCCAGCGGGCCGAGACCGTCGAACGGCAGGTGGTGCGGCGGCGGCCCAGCCCGCTCGGCACGGTCAACCGCCGTCCCGGATCCCCCGCCGCCGCGGCCGCCCGGACTGCCGCCCCCGTGTCGCCCGCGCCCGGCCCGCCGGTCCCGCCCGCGCACGTCTCACCGCAGCTCGAAGCCGCCGTCGAGGACGCCGTCGGCCGGGCGGCCACGTTCGTGCCGGCCGCGAAACCCACCGAACCGCCGCACGCGAAACCCGCCGAGCCGCCGGCCGAACCCGCCAGGGCGCCCCGGCACCGGGCCCGCTGGGCGTGGGAGGGGCGCTACCTGCGGACCCTGCTGCTCATCGACACCCTGATCGGGGTGCTGGCCGGGCTCGTCGCGTTCGAGGCGCGCTTCGGCTCGGTGCTGACCCACTACAACAGCCGCTACGCGCTGCTGAGCGCCCTCCTGCCGGTCGCCTTCACCGCCACCCTCGCCGCCAACCGCGCCTACGAGAAGCGGTACCTGTTCGTCGGCACCGACGAGTACCAGCGGGTGCTGCGCGCCGGCCTGGGGCTGACCGCCGCGACCATCGTCGGCGCCTACGCCGCGGAGGTCTCGATCGCCCGCGGCTGGTTCATCGTCGCGCTGCCGCTGGTCACGTCCGGGTGCCTGGTGTCGCGGTTCGTGCTGCGGCAGCTGCTGCACCGGGCCCGCAAGACCCGCGGCGCGTGCATGCGCCGGGTCGTGGTCGTCGGGCACGAGCTGGCCGTCGAGGCGATGACCAGGCAGCTGTGCCGGGAGCGCTACCACGGCCTCAAGGTCGTCGGCGCCTGCCTCGCCGAGGAGGGCACCGTGCCCGGCGTGCCGGTGCTGGGCACGTTCGACGAGATCGCCGGCGCGGTCCGCCAGGCCAGGGCCGACACGGTGCTGGTGCTGTCCTGCCCGGAGCTGGACGGGCACGCGCTGCGCCGCCTCGCCTGGCGCCTGGAGCGCGACGACATCGACCTGATCGTGGCGAGCACCCTGATCGACGTGGCCGGCAGCCGCACCACCATCCGCCCGGTCGACGGCCTGCCGATGCTGCACGTCGAGCATCCCACGCTGACCGGCGCGCGGCGGGTGCTGAAGGCGGTCGTGGACCGGGTCGGCGCGCTCGTGCTGCTGGTCCTGCTGAGCCCTCTTCTGGCTGGTCTGGCGCTTGCGGTTCGCGCGGAGTCACAAGGGCCGGTACTGTTTCGTCAAGTACGTGTGGGCAAAGACGGTCGTGAGTTCGTGATCGTCAAGTTCCGCACCATGCACGTGGATGCCGAGGCCCGCCTCGCCGAGCTGCGGCACCTCAACGAAGTCGGCGGCGCGCTGTTCAAACTGCGCAACGACCCCCGGGTCACCCGCGTCGGGCGGCTTCTGCGCAAGTTTTCGCTCGACGAGCTGCCCCAGCTGCTCAATGTGCTCGGGGGCAGCATGTCACTGGTCGGGCCGCGCCCGCCGCTGCCGGAGGAGGTCGCCGTGTATCCGGACGACGCCCGCCGCAGGCTGGCCGTGCGGCCCGGGATGACCGGCCTCTGGCAGGTGTCCGGCCGGTCGGACCTATCGTGGGACGAAGCGGTCCGCCTCGACCTGCAGTATGTGGAGAACTGGTCGTTGTCGCTCGACCTGGTGATCATGCTGCGGACGTTGAGCGCGGTGACCCGAGGGGCTGGAGCGTACTGATGACCGATCTGCCACCCGCCACCGACGGCGGGTTCGCCCGCTGGCTGGCCCAGCGCGCCGGCGACCTGCTGCTCAAGCTGCGCGAGGAGATGGGCTACGCCGACCCGGCGGCCCTGCGCAAGGCCGGTGACCGGCTGTCGCACGAGCTGCTGGTCGCGCAGCTGGAGCGCTGGCGCCCGGCTGACGCGGTCCTGTCCGAGGAGGGCGCCGACAGCGCCACCCGGCTCAGCGCCGACCGCGTCTGGATCGTCGACCCGCTCGACGGCACCCGCGAGTTCGGCGAGGAGGGCCGCGCCGACTGGGCGGTCCACGTCGCTCTGTGGGGACGCACGTCCGCGCGGATCACCGAGTACGCCGGCGACGGCACCCCGCAGCCGCAGCGCGCAGTCGGCTGGGGCCGCCTGCTGGCCGGCGCCGTGGCCCTGCCGGCCCAGCACTGTGTGCTTGGCACCGACGCGCCGCCGCCGTTCCCGCCGATGCCCGGGGTGCAGGGCGAGCCGATCCGCCTGGCCGCCAGCCGCACCCGCCCGCCGGCCCTGCTCACGGCGCTCGCCGAGCGGCTGCCGATCGAGCTGGTGCCGATGGGCTCCGCCGGCGCGAAGATCGCCGCGGTGATCGACGGCGCCGTCGACGCCTACGTCCACGCCGGCGGCCAGTACGAGTGGGACTCCGCCGCACCGGTCGCTGTGGCGGTCGCCACGGGCCTGCACGCTTCCCGGATCGACGGGACTACGTTGGAATACAACCAGCCCGACCCACGGCTGCCTGACCTGGTGGTGTGTCGGAAGGCACTGGCGCCTCAGTTGCTGGCCGCGATCAGCGCGTCTGTCGCCCCCTAGGGAAAGGTATCCGCCAACCATGAGTCGCGCGCCCTACCGCGTGTCGCATCTGGACGCTCTCGAGGCCGAGAGCCTGTTCATCATGCGCGAGGTCGTCGCCGAGTTCGAGCGGCCCGTCCTGCTGTTCTCCGGCGGCAAGGACTCGATCGTCATGCTCCGTCTCGCGGAGAAGGCGTTCGCCCCCGGACGGATCCCGTTCCCGGTCATGCACGTCGACACGGGGCACAACTTCCCCGAGGTGCTCGCCTACCGTGACCGCCGCGTCAACGAGCTCAACGTGCAGCTCATCGTGGCCAGCGTCCAGGAGGCGATCGACAGCGGCCTGGTCCGCGAGTCCGGCGACGGCATGCGCAACCGGATCCAGACCCCGGTGCTGCTCGACGCGGTCGAGAAGTACCGCTTCGACGCGCTGTTCGGCGGCGCCCGCCGCGACGAGGAGAAGGCCCGCGCCAAGGAGCGCGTCTTCAGCTTCCGCGACGACTTCGGCCAGTGGGACCCGCGCAACCAGCGGCCCGAGCTGTGGGCGCTCTACAACGCCCGCATCGCGCCCGGCGAGTCGATCCGGGTCTTCCCGCTGTCCAACTGGACCGAGCTGGACGTCTGGCACTACATCGCCCGCGAGGGCATCGACCTGCCCGGCATCTACTACGCGCACGACCGCGAGGTCGTCGACCGCAACGGCATGCTCTACGCGATCAACGAGTTCCTGCCGCTGAAGGCGGGCGAGACGCCGTTCGTGGAGCGGGTGCGCTACCGCACCGTCGGCGACGCCTCGTGCACCGCCGCCGTCCGCAGCGACGCGGACACCATCGACAAGGTCATCGACGAGGTCGCCGCCACCCGGATCACCGAGCGTGGCGCGACCCGCGGCGACGACAAGGTCAGCGAGGCGGCCATGGAAGACCGCAAGCGTGAGGGGTACTTCTAAGATGACCGCCGTTGTTGAGACGCCCGCGCAGCGGCAGATGGACCTGCTGCGCTTCGCCACCGCCGGCTCCGTCGACGACGGCAAGTCGACGCTGATCGGGCGCCTGCTGTACGACTCGAAGGCGATCTTCACCGACCAGCTGGAGGCGGTCGAGGCGACCTCGCGCTCCCGCGGCGACGAGTACACCAACCTCGCGCTGCTCACCGACGGCCTGCGCGCCGAGCGGGAGCAGGGCATCACGATCGACGTGGCGTACCGCTACTTCGCCACCCCGCGGCGCAAGTTCATCATCGCCGACACGCCCGGGCACATCCAGTACACGCGCAACATGGTCACCGGCGCCTCCACCGCCGACCTGGCGCTGATCCTGGTCGACGCCCGCAAGGGCCTCGTCGAGCAGTCCCGGCGGCACGCCTTCCTGTGCTCGCTGCTGCGCGTGCCGCACCTGGTGCTCTGCGTCAACAAGATGGACCTGGTCGACTACTCGCAGGAGGTGTTCGAGCGGATCGCCGACGAGTTCACCTCGTTCGCCGCGAAGCTCGAGGCGCCCGACCTGACCGTCATCCCGATCTCGGCCCTGCACGGCGACAACCTGGTCACCCGGTCCGAGAACATGCCGTGGTACGAGGGCCCGTCGCTGCTGCACCACCTGGAGCACGTGCACATCGCCTCCGACCGCAACCTGGTCGACGTGCGCTTCCCGGTGCAGTACGTGATCCGCCCGCAGTCCACGACGGTCGCGGACTACCGCGGTTATGCCGGCCAGGTCGCCTCCGGCGTGCTGAAGCCCGGCGACGAGGTCATGGTGCTGCCCTCGGGCTTCACCACGAAGATCACGCACATCGAGACCGCCGACGGGCCGCTGCAGGAGGCCTACCCGCCGATGTCGGTGACGATCCGCCTCGCCGACGAGATCGACATCGCCCGCGGCGACCTGATCTGCCGGCCCCACAACGCGCCGGCCGTCGCCCAGGACATCGAGGCGATGATCTGCTGGATGGACGAGACCCGCCCGCTGACCGTCGGCGGCAAGTACTCGATCAAGCACACGACCCGCTCGGCCCGCACGGTGATCCGCGGCCTGCAGTACCGGCTGGACGTGAACACGCTGCACCGCGACGAGTCGGCGACCTCGCTGGCCCTCAACGAGATCGGCCGGGTCAAGCTGCGCACCACGGTGCCGCTGCTCGCCGACGAGTACCGGCGCAACCGCACCACCGGCGGCTTCATCATCATCGACGAGGCCACCAACCGCACCGTCGGTGCCGGCATGATCATCGAGGCCGGCTGACCCGCTTCACGGCTGGCGCGGGCGGATCACGGCGACCCGCGCCACCCGGCGGCCCTCGACGGTGCTGACGTGCAGGTGCCAGCCGTCGTGGCGCACCTCGTCGCCGGTGCGCGGCAGCCGGCCCAGGCGGGCCATGACGAAGCCGGCCACCGTCTCGTACGGGCCGCTCGGCAGCGCCAGGCCGGTCCGCTCCGCCAGGTCGGCGAGGTTGATCCGGCCGTCGACCTCGGCGGACTCGTCCGGCTCGGGCTCGGGTGCCGGCGGCGCGTCGTACTCGTCGTGGATCTCCCCGACGAGCTCCTCGATGAGGTCCTCCAGGGTGACGATGCCGGCGGTGCCGCCGTACTCGTCCATGACGACCGCCAGGTGGTGGCCCTCCCGGCGCATCTCCGACAGCGCCGCCAGGACGCGCTTGCTCGCCGGGAGCCGCTTCACCTCGCGGGTCAGCTCCCGCAGGCGCAGGCACGGGTCGACCGCGGGCAGCAGCGTCAGGTCGCGCACGTGGACGAAGCCGAGCACGTCGTCCTGGTCGCCGGCGATCACCGGAAACCGAGAGTGGCGGGTCGCCCGTACCTGCGCCACCGCCTCCGCGACCGTCAGCCCCGCGTCGAGGAACAGCACCTCCGTGCGGGGGACCATCACCTCGCGGACGTGGCCGGTGCCGGTGCCGCCGGCGATGAGTGTGCGCAGCTCGGCCTCGCTGACGTCCACGGACCCGTTGGTAGCGTGCAGGCGGTGCGCCCAGCGGCTCAGCAGACCGGCGACGGTCTGCCTGATGGCTCCGGGGCCAGGCTCCGGCATGCCGGAATTGTAGGCGGCGGGGACCGCGTCGTTCACCTCGGACGTGTAGATTTGTTGGTTCCTGATGGTTTTTGGAGGAGTGCCGTGAGACTGCTCGTCACCGGGGGCGCCGGCTACATCGGCAGCGTCGTCACCGCTCTGCTGCTCGACGCCGGTCACGACGTGACGGTGCTCGACGATCTCTCCACCGGTCACGAGTCGTCGGTGCCGCAGGGCGCCGTCTTCGTCCGCGGCCGGGTCCACGACGCGATCGGCGACGTCCTGACCCGCGACGCCGCGTTCGACGGGGTGCTGCACTTCGCCGCGTTCATCGCCGCCGGCGAGAGCGTGCAGAAGCCCGAGAAGTACTGGGAGAACAACACCGTCGGCACGCTGCTGCTCCTCGACGCGATGCGCGCCGCCGGCACCCGCCGGCTGGTCTTCTCCTCCACCGCCAACGTCTACGGCGACCCCGACGCCGTGCCGATCCCGGAGACCGCCGCCGTGCGGCCGCCGAACCCGTACGCGACCTCGAAGCTCGCCGCGGACCACGCCCTGACCGGCGAGGCGGTGGGCCACGGCATCTCCGCGGTCAGCCTGCGCTACTTCAACGTCGCCGGCGCCCTGCGCCGTCCCGACGGCTCCATGATCGGTGAGCGGCACGACCCGGAGACGCACCTGATCCCGATCGCCCTGCAGGTCGCGCTCGGCCGCCGGGAGAAGCTCCAGCTCTTCGGCGACGACTACGACACACCCGACGGCACCAACATCCGCGACTACATCCACGTCGGCGACCTCGGCGCCGCCCACCTGCTCGCGCTCGGCACCATGGACGGCCCCGGCCACCGCGTGTACAACCTCGGCAACGGCACCGGCTTCTCCAACCGCCAGGTTGTCGAGGTCGTCCGCGAGGTCACCGGCCACCCGGTCCCGGTCGAGATGGCGCAGCGCCGCCCCGGCGACCCCGCGCAGCTCGTCGCCGCCTCCGACAGGGCGAAGCGGGAGCTGTCCTGGACGCCGGAGCGCGCCGAGCTGGCGACCATGGTCCAGGACGCCTGGGACTTCATCCGCGGCTGACCTACTGGGCGTCGAGCTTCTGCCAGGTGGTGCCGTCGACGGAGTACGCGGTGTAGATCGTCGACATGCCGTAGGCGACCCAGCCCGTCTGGGTCCTGGCCAGGCGGTCGGTCGGGTGCAGGCCCGAGACCCGCTGCCAGGTGCCGCCGCGGTCGGTCGACACCAGCCAGTGCCCGGCGCCGTCGACGAGCAGGAGGCGGCCGTCCAGCAGCGGCACCACGTCACCGCCGACGGTGACGCCGGTGACGGGCTGGAGGCCGGTGAAGCCGGCGCCACCGTCGGCGGAGGTGGCGACGCCCAGCAGCGTGGCCGGGGTGGTGACCGGGTCGACGATCGCCACGTGCACGTCCCGGCCGAGGAACGACACCCTGGGCGTGCCGCCGCCCGGGAACGTCGTCGGGCTCCACGAGGCCCCGCCGTCGCGGGAGACCGCCACCGCCGGGTGGCCGTCGACGGTGCCGGCGACCCACCACGACCCGTCGCCGGCGCGGACCGGGGCGACCCAGCCGATCGTCAGCGGCGGCTGGGCGGGCGGCGCGACCAGGCTCGTCCCGTCGTGCAGCAGCGCCGCGAGCCGCCCGCCGAGCAGGACCAGGCGGGCGTCGCCGGGCAGGGCGGTGCCGGCCGGCGCGGGCGGGCCGTCGGCGGTGTCCCAGGCGACGCCGTCGGCGCTGCTGGCCCGGGCCAGACCCGGCCCGGTGCCAGACCCGGTGCTCTGCCCGACGAGCGTGATGCGGGAGCCGGTGACCACCAGGGACGGCTCCGCGCCGCGCGCCGGGGTGCCGAAGCCGCCCGGCGCGCGGGCCGTGCTCCAGGTCCGGCCGCCGTCTGTGGTCGCGCTGACCCAGGCGGTGCACGAGGCGGCGCACTCCAGCGTCAGCAGGTAGCCCCGGTCGGCGTCGAGGAACTCCACGTCCCGCACCGTGCCGGGCAGGTCGCGGGGCTGGCCGGGCAGGCCGTTGACGGTGATGCCGCCGCCGGTCCACACGCCGCCGGCCGGCGCGGACGCCGACGTGGCCACCTGCGGCGCCGGGGTGCCCCGGGGCACGAGCAGGCCCACCGAGAACGCGGCGAGCAGCGTCAGGGCGACCGCGCCGGCCAGGGTGGCGCGGCGCCGGCGGCGCAGGACGCGGGCCCGGGCCGTGATCGTGGCCAGGGGCGGCTGGGCGAAGTCGAGCCGCTGGGCGCGCAGCAAGGTCTCCAGCTCGTCAGGCATGGCGCACCTCCGTCGAGGGCGACGTCGCGGGGGAGTAGCCCGGGAGCCGCTCGGCGAGCGCGGCACGCCCCCGCGACAGCCGCGACTTGACGGTGCCGCCGGGGACGCCGAGCGCGGCGGAGATCTCCTCGACGCTGAGATCGGCGTAGTAGTGCAGCACGATGACCTCCCGGTACGTGCGGGGGATGGCGTCGAGGGCCTCGGTCAGGTCGGTGCGCTCCGGCGACGGCCCGGCCTCCACGTGCCGCTGGCCGGCGCGTTCCCGCAGCAGGATCAGGTCGAGCAGCTTCCGGCGGCGCCAGCGGCGGCGGACCACGTTGACCGCCACCGTGCGCAGCCACGCCTCGGGGTTGTCGATGCCGGCGAAGCCGCCGGGGCGCGCGGCGGCGCGGGCGAACGCCTCCTGGACCACGTCCTGGGCCTCGGTGAGGTCGGTCGTGAACGCGTAGAGCTGCGTCACCAGCCTGCGGTAGCAGGCGTGGTAGACCTCCTCGAGCTCGCTCACACCGCTCACGATCCCCGACCGGGCGAGCCGGTTCCAACCTTCTACGAAACGGTGCTCACTCGGGCAGCAGGGTGGCCGGCATGCCCCCGGTGTCCCAGCTGCGGCCGTCGGTGGACAGCCGGGGCGGGTCGCTGAGGGTGGCGAAGCCGTTGTCGACGGCGTGCAGCGGGCCGCCGGGCCCGGCGACGACGCCGAAGTGCTCCCCGTCGAGGCTCTCCAGGTAGATCGTCTCCGAGTCACCCCTGATCCACAGCTGCACGGACCGGTCGGGGCGGACCAGCGCACCGAAGGCGCGGCCGTTCAGGGCGCCGTCGTTGTCCAGCGGCGCCGGCAGCTCGATCTTCGTGGTCACCTCCTGCCAGCTCTCCCCGCCGTCGCGGGAGCGGAAGTGCCGGATGCCCTTGGCGTACCGGATGAAGGCGTGCGCCGTCGTGCCGTCCCGGGTGACCACGGTGGGCGCGTCGATGCCCGGCGGCGCGTCCAGCGCGCGGGCCAGCCAGCGCCGGCCCTGGTCCTTGCTGACCGCGACGGCCGGCGCGCCGGTGCGCAGGTCCGCGCCGGTGACCCACCAGCCGGCCGCGACCGGCAGCCCGCCCGCGACGGCGCGCCGGGCCATCGGCGGCTGGTCGACGAGCAGGCTCAGCGTGCCGTCGCTCTGCCGGACGCCGAAGAGGTCGCCGTACTCCACCAGCTGCACGACCCGGTCGGCGGCGCCGAGCGCCTCGCGGGTCTCCGGGCCGATGACCGGGGTGACGGCCGGGTCGTCGAGGCGGAACTTGACGCTCGTGCGGGAGCCGCCGCTGACCTCGCCGCTGAGCATGAACGTCTGCGGGGCGAGCCGGACCAGGTCGACGTGGTCCACCTGGTCGAGCGAGCTCTGCCGCAGCGCGTCGGACAGCAGCGGGGTGCCACGCGGCTCGCCCCGCAACACGACCACTTGCAGGTTGCACCGGCGGGCCTGCGGCACCTCGACGCAGACGTCGACCGCGGCGACCACGCCTTCGGGCAGGTCGCCGGCGGCGGCCCGGACCGTGCGGGTGGTCTCGAAGCTGCCGCCGGCCGGCGGCGAGACCGACGGCAGCGGGGTCCACGGCTCGCCGAGGTCGGGGTTGGGCCCGAGCGCGGAGGGCGACGGCCGGCCGAACACCCCGGCGAGCGCGACGGGCGCGAAGACGGCGAGCGTGCCGACGAGCGCGCCGACGACGGCCAGCCGGTCGCGCCGGCGCACCTGCCCGGCCCGGCGGGACAGCAGGCTGAAGTCCGGCATCCAGGTGGCCGACTCCACCTGCGCCCGGAGCGTGCGGAAGTCCAGGTCAGGGCGCATCTCGCACCTCCTGGACGTCGCGCTGCGACAGGGCGGCCGGCCGCCTGCGCAGCCCGGTGCCGTCGGCGTCGGGGTCGGCGTCGCTGAGCAGCGCGGCGAGCATGGCGCGGCCCCGCGACAAGCGGGCCTTCACCGTGCCGACCGGCACGCCCAGGGCGTCGGCGACCTCGTGCACCGACATGTCGGCGAGGTGGTGCAGCACGATCGTCTCGCGGGTGGCCTGTGACAGCTGCTGCAGGGCGGCGACGAGGGCGACCCGGTTGGGGTCGACGCCGGGGACGCTCTCCACCGGCCGGGCGACCCGGCCGCTGCGCACCAGTGTGTCGAACAGGCGCCGGCGCCGCCAGCGGGTCCGGGCCAGGTTCATCGCCACGGTGCGTAACCACGCCTCCGGGTCGGCGACGTCGAGGAACTGCCGGGGCCGCGCCAGGGCGCGCGCGTAGGCCTCCTGGACCAGGTCCTGGGCCTCGGCGTGGTCGCCGGTGAGCGCGTAGAGCGCGGCGACGAGCCGCCGGTAGTGCGCCTCGTACGCGTCACGGACGGCTTCGCGTGCCTCGAGCTCCTCGCCCACCCCGTCACCCCCTCACCGAACAAGACTGCTGTCACGTGCTCCCGGTTGCGCCACCGCTGTGGTGGTGCTGACAGAATGAACCGCATGTCGCCGTCCGTCAGCACCGCCCGTCCTCGGGTGCTCTCCGGGATTCAGCCCACCGCCGACTCGTTCCATCTGGGCAACTATCTCGGCGCGCTGCGCAACTGGGTGGCGATGCAGGACACGCACGACACGTTCTACTGCGTGGTCGACCTGCACGCGATCACCGCCGGCCACGACCCGGCGCTGCTGCGCCGGCGCACCCGGGTGAGCGCGGCGCAGCTGCTGGCGGTCGGGCTCGACCCCGAGCGGTGCACGCTGTTCGTGCAGAGCCACGTGCCGGAGCACGCGCAGCTCGGCTGGGTGATGGGCTGCATCACCGGCTTCGGCGAGGCCAGCCGGATGACGCAGTTCAAGGACAAGTCGAGCAAGCAGGGCGCGGAGCGCTCCAGCGTCGGGCTGTTCACCTACCCGATCCTGCAGGCGGCCGACATCCTGCTGTACCAGGCGGACGCGGTGCCCGTCGGCGAGGACCAGCGCCAGCACCTGGAGCTGACCCGCGACCTCGCCCAGCGGTTCAACACGACGTTCGGCGCGACGTTCACGGTGCCGGCGCCGTACATCATCAAGGACACCGCCAAGATCACCGACCTGCAGGAGCCGACGGCGAAGATGTCGAAGTCGGCGTCGACCGCGACCGGCCTGGTGGAGCTGCTCGAGGACCCGGCGCGGGCCGCGAAGAAGATCAAGTCGGCGGTCACCGACACCGGCCGCGAGATCATCTTCGACCAGGCCGCCAAGCCGGGCATCTCCAACCTGCTCACGATCTACTCGGCGCTGACCGGGCGCAGCATCGAGGACCTCGTCGCGGCGTACGACGGCAAGGGCTACGGCGACCTCAAGAAGGACCTCGCCGAGGTCGTGGTGGAGTTCCTGCGCCCGATCCAGCAGCGCACCAACACTTACCTGGAGGACCCGGCGCAGCTGGACAAGCTGCTCGCGATCGGTGCCGAGAAGGCCCGCACGGTCGCGGCCGCCACCCTGGCCACGGTCTACGACCGGATCGGGTTCCTCGCACCGGGTGCTACGCACTGACGTGGCCGGGGCGTTGCGGACCACCATCGGCGTCGCGATCGACCTCCCGGACCCCTGGGGCAGCGAGCTCACCGCCGCCCGCCTCGCCGCGGGCGACCCGGCCGCCGCGCACGTGCCCGCGCACGTGACCCTGCTCGGCCCGACCGACGTCGCCGCAGCCGACCTGCCCGCGATCGACCGGCACCTGGCCGGGGTCGCGGGGCGGCACGCGCCGTTCACGGTGCGGTTGCGCGGGACCGGCACGTTCCGCCCGCTGACCCAGGTGGTCTTCGTGGCGGTCGCGGCCGGCATCGGCGAGTGCGAGCAGCTGCACCGGGCGGTGCTGGACGCCGCCGAGATCCAGGCGACGGTGCCGTACCCGTACCACCCGCACGTGACGGTCGCGCACAACGTGGCCCCGGAGCGGCTGGACGCCGCGTTCACCGACCTCGCCGGGTACGAGGCCGCGTTCCCCGTCGACGGGTTCGCCCTCTTCGAGCACGACGAGAGCGGTCGATGGCGGCCGTACGCGCAGTACCGGCTGTCACCGCGCCGCTCCGCGGTCGATCAGCGACGATAGAACGGTGAGCCTGCTGGACCGGCTGGAAGCCGGTTTCGACCGCGTGGTGGCCGCCGGCCGCCGCCGCTCCCGCGCGTTCGACCACTTCTGGCGGGCGCAGGAGCGCTACTTCGACGTCGACGCGGCAAGGCTCGCCGCTGCGACCGCCTACTACGGCTTCTTCGCCGTCTTCGCGATGGTGGTCGTGGCGTTCTTCATCCTCGGCCGGGTGCTCGGCGGCAACGCGGCCGTCGTCGACCGGGTCCAGGGCTACCTGGCGGTCAACCTGCCGCAGCTGCACTCCGACCAGATCTTCGCCGGCAGCCAGCAGATCGGGCTCATCGCGCTGGTCGGCCTGATCATCGCCGGCGTCGGCTGGGTGGAGAACCTGCGCTCCTCGCAGCGCGCGCTGTGGCACCTGCAGGAGCACCCGGGCAACGCGGTGGTGCGCTGGCTGGTGGACCTCGCCGTGCTGGTGGCGCTGGGGATGCTGCTGATCGTGTCGATCGGCATCTTCGCCGGCGTGCAGGAGCTGCTGTACTGGCTGGCCGGCGACTTCGAGCAGGACCCGGTGCGGGTGGCGCTGCGGGGCGCCTCGACGCTGCTGTCCGGCGTCGTGGACCTGGTCCTGGGCATGGCGCTGCTGGCCGGCGTGCCGCGGCTGCGCATGTCGATGCGCCGCCTGCTGCCCTCCGCGCTGCTGTTCGCGGTCGGGCTCGGCCTGCTCAAGACGCTCGGCAAGCTCTACATCACCCGGATCGAGGACAACCCGGCCTACCAGCTGGTGGCCGGCACGATCGGGCTGCTGCTCTACATGTACCTGCTGCACCAGCTGCTGCTGTTCGCCGCCGCGCTCGCGGCCACCGCCACGCACGGCCGGGCCAAGGACCTCGCCGGCGGCCAGCCGCGCAGCGACGTGCGGGCGGCGGTGCGGGCGGCCCAGCTGGTCGAGGAGGCCGCGGAGACCGCCGAGCGGGCGGCGGCCACGGTGCGCGCCGAGCACCCCGCCGATGCTGTGGAAGGGCACCTCGCCGGCGCTGTGGAAGGGCGCTCCGCCGGACCGCGGCAGGACCGGCCGGCGGCCCCGGACGCGGTGGCGGTGGCCGCCGACATGGCGCGGCGGATCGTCCCGTCCGGCGGTTCGGCGCCGGTGGAGCCGCGCGACCCGTCATGATGGGCGCCGTGGGTGCACTTGTGACTTTGGACCTGCCGGCCGACGCGCCGGCGCTGACCCTGCCGTGGATCATCACCTTCGGCCCGTTGAACGAGGACGAGGAGTGGGAGCCCGTCGTGTGCGGGCCCTACGAGCGGGCGCACGCGCTCGCCCTCGCCGAGGCCGTGGTGGCCGACGAGGAGCTGATGGCGGTGGTCGAGCCGCTGCAGCCGCACGTCACCGCCGAGCAGATCCTCGGTGACATCGCCGCCTCCCGCCTGGCGGCCGAGAACGAAGACCTGGAGACGGCGGCGCTCGACGAGGAGCTCGCCGGCTACGACGACGACCATCACGGTCATGGCCACGACCATGACCACGACCATGACGACCCCGACCACACGCACGAGCCCCCGTCGATCGAGGAGATCCGCGCCGGCTTCGCCCGCATCGCGGCCAAGCTGACGGCCTAGCTTTCCTCGATCGTCCACCAGGCGGTCGTGTCCGGTGGCAGCTCGCCGGCCATCCCGTCGCTGCTCAGCAGCGGGATGGCCGGCCACTCCAGGGATACCGGCAGGGGCGCTGGCGCCGCGCTCAGGTTCGCCGCGACCCGCAACGTCTCCGTCTCGAACAGCAGCACCCCCGCGGGTGCGTCGAGCCAGCGCAGCGACGTGGCCGGCCGGCGCAGCCGCAGCGCGGACCGGTAGAGCCGCAGCATCGAGCCCGGGTCCTTGCGCTGCGCCTCGACCGTCAGCGCGGCCCAGTCCGCCGGCTGCGGCAGCCAGGCGCCGCCCGGCCCGAAGCCGAACGGCGGCGCGTCGCCCGACCAGGGCAGCGGCACCCGGCAGCCGTCCCGGCCCGGCTCGGCGCCGCCGGAGCGGATCCACTGCGGGTCGGTGCGCACCTCGTCCGGCAGGTCCAGGACCTCCGGCAGGCCGAGCTCCTCGCCCTGGTACAGGTAGGCGCTGCCGGGCAGGCCAAGCATCAGCAGGGCCGCCGCCCGGGCCCGCCGGACGCTGCCGAAGCGGGTCACGTGCCGGCGCCGGTCGTGGTTGGACAGCACCCAGGTCGGTGGCGCGCCGACCGCCGCCGCGGCGGCAAGGGACGCGTCGATGACCCGGCGCAGGACCACCGGGTCCCAGGGCGCCTCCAGGAAGTCGAAGTTGAACGCCTGGTGCAGCTGGCCCACCGACACATAGCGCGCGACGCGGTCCGGGGCGGTGTCGAACACCTCGGCGACGGCCATCCGGTCTCCCGGGTAGGAGTCGAGGATCTTGCGCCAGCCGCGGTGGATCTCGTGGACGTCCTCGTGGTCGAAGAGCTCCACGCCGGCCAGGTCCTTGATCATGCCGTGCGCGACGTCGACCCGGAAGCCGTCGACGCCCCGGTCCAGCCAGAAGCGCAGGATGCCGTCGAACTCCGCCCTGACGTCCGAGTTCTCCCAGTTCAGGTCGGGTTGCTCGGGGGCGAACAGGTGCAGGTACCACTGCCCGTCGGCGACCTGCGTCCAGGCGGGACCGCCGAAGAGCGACCGCCACTCGTTCGGGGTGTCGCGGAAGATGTACCGGTCGCGCAGGCCCTGCACGAACCACGGGTGCTGCGAGGACGTGTGGTTGGGCACGATGTCGACGATGACCCGCAGCCCGAGCCGGTGCGCCTCGGCGAGCAGCGCGTCGAAGTCGGCGAGGGTGCCGAAGACGGGGTCGACGTCGCGGTGGTCACTGACGTCGTAGCCGCCGTCGACCATGGGGGAGCGGTAGAACGGCGAGAGCCACAGCGCGTCGACCCCGAGGTCGGCGAGGTGCCCGAGGCGCGCGGTGATGCCGGGCAGGTCGCCGACACCGTCGCCGCCGGCGTCGGCGAAGCTGCGCGGGTAGACCTGGTAGATGACCGCGTGCCGCCACCATTCCACCAGGTCACGCTAACGGTCCGCGGCCCGCGCGGAGGGCGTTCAGGAACCACATCCACCGGTGCATCGTGGCCGGGATCGGCGGCCATCCGTTGATCACGGCCATGAGTTGCCAGTACCGCTCGGCGCGCGGGTCGACGGCGAGGGTGAGCTGGTCGATGAGCGCCTCCCGGTCGCGCTCCGTGAGCCCCCACCGCCGCAGCACGGTGGCGACCACGGCGTCGGCCTGCGGGCTGCCGGGTGTCACGCCCGCGTCCATGTGCTCGCCGACGTGGCCGGTGAACCAGGAGATCTCCGGCGTGTCTGTGGGCACCAGGCGGCGTTCGGACGGGGCGAAGCTGCGCTTGCCCATCTCCCGCAGCCGGGCCCGGAAATCCTGTTCGCGGAGCATTTCGGCGAGCTCGATCCAGGCGTCGACCTGGGCGTCGGTGGGGTCGTCGGGCAGGTCCGGGGAGACGCTGCGCATCCGCTGGGTGAACTGTGCGGCCTCCGGTGAGTCCGCGATCTCGGTGAAGATGCTGTCGAAGAACTCCTCGACGATCCGGCGCCGCTCGTCGGTGCCCGCCTGGGCGATGCGGGCCATGCGGTCCAGCTCGGCGGGGGCCGGGTCGCCCTGAGCCGAATGCAGCGCCACCGCGCGCAACGCCGCCCGGCGCAGCCGCAGCACCCGGATCTGCACGCCGATCGCCTCGGCGTGCGCCGCGGCCACGGAGCCGAGGTCCTCGCCGCGGTCCAGGACCCGCTTGATGGTCGCGATGTCCAGCCCCAGCTCCCGCAGGGTCCGTACGAACTCCAGCCTGACCAGCGAGGCGTGGTCGTAGCGGCGGTAGTTGGCGCGGGAGCGCTCGGCCTCCGGGACCAGGCCGACGTCGGAGTAGTACCGGATGGTCTTGACCGGCAGGCCGGACAATCGGGACAGCTCGCCGATGTTCATGTCGCCATCGTGGACCCTCCAGCAACGGGAGAGTCAACGAGGCGTTACCTTGCGCGGGTGGAACCTTTGCGGCTCATCCTCCTGTACGCCCACCTGATCGGGTTCGCGCTGCTGCTGGGTGGCGCGGTCGCCCAGTACCTCACTGGGAAGCTGCGCATCAACGCGGCGATGCTGTGGGGCGCGACCATCCAGGTGGTGACCGGCATCGCGCTGTCCGCGCCGCTGCGCGACGGCGACGAACCGCCGGCCGCCAAGCTCGTCGTCAAGGCGGTCATCGGCCTGGCCATCTTCGCCATGGCCTTCTTCTCGCGCAAGCGTGAGGAAGTCAACCGTGGGCATTTCCTGGCTTTGGTGGGGCTAACGCTCGTTAACGCCGCCGTTGCCGTCTTTTGGAAGTAAACCGGGTGTTACAAGATCCTTCTCGCTAGGCTGGTAGGACCGTCCGCACGTCACGGCCCTATAACGCACTCCTCCCAACCCGGCAGCAAACAGCGGAACTGTCGGTCGGAGGGCGTACGCTCCCGCCGTTGGGTTACACCGCGTTGGGGCGGTGCTTTGGTGAAGGGAGACCGTCTTGCGCCGAGTGCGTGGGATGAAGGTTCTCGCGGCCGCCGCGGTGGCGATTGTCGCGTTGGGCAGCATGGCCGCTTGCGGCGATGACAAGGGCGACGAGCCGGGCAGCACGAGCAGTGCCGGCACGAAGAAGAACGTCAAGGTCGGCCTCGCGTTCGACATCGGCGGCCGTGGCGACAAGTCGTTCAACGACTCCGCCGCCGCTGGTCTCGACCGGGTCAAGACCGACCTCAACCTCGAGGTCAAGGACCTGGCTGCCGTCGCCGGCGAGAGCGAGAACGACAAGTACGCACGGCTGAAGCTGCTCTGCACGACGGGTTACAACCCGGTCATCGCGGTCGGCTTCGTCTACGACGGCGCGGACGCCAAGAACGGCCCGCTCGCCCGTGCGGCGAAGGACTGCCCGCAGACCAAGTTCGCCATCGTCGACGGCGGCACCACCGCCGACAACGTGGCCGACCTCGTGTTCGCCGAGGAGCAGGGTTCCTTCCTGGTCGGTGCGGCCGCGGCGCTGAAGTCCAAGACCGGCACGGTCGGCTTCATCGGTGGCTGCCAGGTCGACCTGATCAAGAAGTTCGAGGCGGGCTTCGCCGCTGGCGCCAAGGCGGCCAAGGCCGACATCAAGGTGCTGACCAACTACCTGTCGACCCCGGCTGAGGCCTGCAAGGGCTTTAACGACCCCGCCGGTGGCAAGACCGCGGCGACCGGTATGTACGACCAGAAGGCCGACATCATCTACGCGGCGGCCGGCGGCTCCGGCACCGGCGTCTTCGAGGCCGCCAAGGCCAAGAACGCCCTCGCGATCGGCGTCGACTCCGACCAGTACAACACCGTGACTGACGCCTCGCTCAAGACGGTCATCATGACGTCGATGCTCAAGCGGGTCGACAACGCGGTGTTCAACTTCGTCAAGGACTTCTCCGAGGACAAGTTCAAGGCCGGTCCGATCGTCTTCGACCTCAAGGCCGACGGCGTGGGCTACGCCACCTCCGGTGGTCAGGTCGACGACATCAAGACCAAGCTCGACGAGTTCAAGGCGGACATCGTCTCCGGCAAGATCACGGTGCCGACCAAGTAATCGCTAGCTGGACGTGAGGCGGGGGACTGTGATCCGGTCCCCCGCCATCACTTGTTGAAGGAGCATCTCGTGACCGCGGACCCACTCGCCGTCGAGCTGAAGGGGATCACCAAACGGTTCCCCGGCGTCGTGGCGAACTCGGACGTCAACCTCACCGTCCGTAAGGGCACCATCCACGCGATCGTCGGCGAGAACGGGGCCGGCAAGTCGACGCTGATGAAGATCCTCTACGGGATGCAGCCGCCGGACGAGGGCGAGATTCTCATCGAGGGCGCCCCGGTGAGGTTCTCCTCCCCCCAGGGCGCGATCAAGGTCGGCATCGGCATGGTCCACCAGCACTTCATGCTCGCCGACAACTTCACGGTCATGGAGAACGTGGTCCTCGGCGCCGAGAAGCTGCACGGCATCGGCGCCCGGGCCCGGGCCAAGATCGAGGAGATCTCCACGCGGTACGGGCTGGATGTCGAGCCCGACACGCTCGTCGAGGACCTCGGCGTCGGCGACCGCCAGCGGGTCGAGATCCTCAAGGTGCTCTACCGGGGCGCCCGCATCCTCATCCTCGACGAGCCGACCGCGGTGCTGGTCCCGCAGGAGGTCGACGAACTGTTCGGCAACCTGCGCGAGCTCATCCGCGAGGGCCTGACCGTGCTGTTCATCTCGCACAAGCTCGACGAGGTCCGCGCCGTCGCCGACGACATCACCGTCATCCGGCGCGGCACGACCGTCGCCTCCGTCAAGCCCGACCAGGTCACCGCCCGCCAGCTGGCGACCCTCATGGTCGGCAGCGAGCTGCCCAGCCCCGAGGCGCGCGAGTCGACCGTCACCGACGTGCCGGTCCTGGTCGTGCGGGGCCTCACGGTCCGGGGCGCCGACGGGCGCCCGATCGTGGCGGACGCCTCGTTCACCATCCACAAGGGCGAGGTCGTCGGGATCGCCGGCGTCGAGGGCAACGGCCAGGCCGAGCTCGCCGAGGCGGTCATGGGCATGCGCGCCTCGACCGGCACCGTCGAGCTCGACGGCGTCGAGATCGACGGGTGGGACACCCGCCGGCGCCGCGAGGCGGGGCTCGGCTACATCCCGGAGGACCGGCACCGGCAGGGCCTGCTGCTCGACGCGCCGCTGTGGGAGAACCGCATCCTCGGCCACCAGACCGAGCCGCCCAACGCCCGCGGCTTCCTGATCAACGTCGGCGGCGCCCGCCGCGACACCACCCGCATCGTCGCCGAGTACGACGTGCGCACCCCCGGCATCGACGTCGCCGCGGTCGCGCTGTCCGGCGGCAACCAGCAGAAACTCATCGTCGGCCGGGAGATGAGCCACCAGCCGAAGGTGCTCATCGCCGCCCACCCCACCCGCGGGGTGGACGTCGGTGCCCAGGCCGCGATCTGGGACCACATCCGCAACGCGCGCATCGCCGGCATGGGCGTGCTGCTCATCTCCGCCGACCTCGACGAGCTGATCGGCCTGTCCGACTCGCTGAAGGTGATCTACGGTGGTCGGCTGGTGGCCGACGCCGACCCGTCGACCGTCACCCCCGAGCAGCTCGGTGTCGCCATGACCGGCGCCACAGGTGAGGAGATCGCTTCATGACCACGGCCGCCGTCGGCGCGCGGCGCATCGATGTCGGGAAGCTGCTGCCGCAGCTGATCGCACCGGTCGTCGCGCTCGTCATCGCCGCCGCGATCTCGTCGATCGCCCTGCTGATCAGCGACAAGGACCCGCTTGTCGCGTTCCAGCACATGTACGAGTTCGGCACCCAGCCCGACCAGATGGTCGAGATCCTCAACAAGGCCAGCGAGCTGTACATCGCCGCCGTCGCGGTGGCGATCGGCTTCAAGATGGGCCTGTTCAACATCGGCGTCGAGGGCCAGTCGAAGGTCGGCGCGTTCTTCGCCGGCGCCCTGGCCAGCGCGTCGTTCATGGACTGGATGCCGGGTGGCCTGCGCATCGTGCTCATCGTCGTGGTGGCGATGATCGTCGGCGCGGCCTGGGCCTCCATCGCGGCGCTGCTCAAGACCCAGCGCGGCGTCAGCGAGGTCATCTCCACGCTGATGCTCAACGCGATCGGCGGCCTGGTGGTCACCTGGCTGCTCAACGACCACTGGGGCGTGACCGAGCCCGGCGCGCAGATCAAGACCACCGGCATCCTGCCGGAGAGCTCCTGGATGCCCGGCCTGCCGATCATCTCCGGCACCGACCAGAAGGTGCTCGGCTTCTTCGCGATCGCGGTGGTCCTCGGCGCCGCGTACTGGTTCGTGATCAACCGGACCCGCTTCGGCTTCGACCTGCGGGCCACCGGCCACAACCCCTTCGCGGCGGTCGCCAGCGGCGTCAACGCCAAGCGCATGGTGATCACCGCGATGCTGATCTCCGGCGCGGTTGCCGGCCTGGTCAACCTGCCCCGCATGCTGGGGGAGAGCCACACCTACACGGAGGGCTTCGGCGGCATCGGCTTCACCGGTATCGCCGTGGCGCTGCTCGGCCGCAACCACCCGATCGGCATGGCCCTGGGCGCGATCCTGTGGGGCTTCCTGGCGAGCTCACAGATCATCCTCGACCTCGACGGGATCCCCAAGGAAATCATCCTGATCATGCAGGGCGTCACCGTCCTGTCGGTCGTCATCGCCTACGAGCTCGCCGCCCGCATCGGCCGGCGGGCGCAACAACGGCGGGTGGGCGTGGCCACCGCCACGGCCGCGCCGGTCCCCGCGGCGGTAGTGGAGGAGTCGAAGTGAGCACCGACACGATGCTCTCGGAGGCGGCGCAGCCCGCGGTCAAACCCCGCAGCCGGCGCATGTCCACCGGCACGATCCTGCTGATCATCGCCGGCGCGCTGGTCGGGCTGTCCCTGGTGCACCAGCTGGCCAACGCCCCCGACGTCACCTCGCAGGGCGCGATCCAGGCGGCGCTGCAGGCGGCGGTCCCGCTGGGCCTCGCCGGTCTCGGCGGCCTCTGGGCGGAGCGGGCCGGCGTGGTCAACATCGGCCTCGAGGGCCAGATGATCCTCGGCACCTGGTTCGGCGCGTGGGGCAGCCTGGAGTTCGGACCGTGGATCGGGCTGCTCATCGGCATCCTCGGCGGCGCCGTCGGCGGCCTCGTCCACGCGGTCGCCACGGTCACGTTCGGCGTCGACCACATCATCTCCGGCGTCGCGATGACCATCCTGGCGCCCGGCGTCGTGCGCTACCTGTCCTACATCACTTGGGGCAGCGCCGGCGCGACCCAGTCCCCGCAGGTCGTGGACCAGGTGCCGCGCATCTCCGTGCCCGGCATCAACGGTCTCAAGGGCCTCGAGGAGCACCAGTGGTTCCTGGTGAGCGACGTCGCCGGGATCCTGCGCGGCCTGCTGCACGAGGTGTCGCTGGTGACGATCCTCGCCGTGCTGCTCATCCCGCTCACCGCGTGGCTGCTGTGGAAGACCGCCTTCGGCCTGCGCGTCCGGTCCGTCGGCGAGGACCCGCACGCGGCGGAGAGCCTCGGGCTCAACGTGTACCGCTACAAGTACTACGGCGTGGTGATCTCCGGCGCGATGGCCGGGCTCGGCGGCGTCTACCTGTCCACGGTCACCTCCGCGATCTACCGCGAGGGGCAGACCGGCGGGCGCGGGTACATCGGCCTCGCCGCGATGATCTTCGGCAACTGGCGGCCGGGCGGGCTGGCCGTCGGAGCCTCCCTGTTCGGCTACACCGACGCGCTCCAGCTGCGGCGCGGCAGCGAGTCCGTGCACGCCCTGCTCATCCTCGTCGGCGCGCTGCTGCTGGCCCTCGCGGTCTGGGAGTTCATCCGGCGCAACCGCCTGGTGGCGATCGCTTCGGCGGTCCTCGGCGTCCTGTCCTACGTATTGTTCTTCTCTGTGGACAAGATCCCGACGGCGATGGTGCAGGCAGCGCCCTACATCACGGTGCTGGTCGTGCTGGCGCTCGCGGCGCAGCGGCTCAGACCGCCCGCCGCGGACGGCAAGCCGTACCGGCGTGGAGGCTGAGCGTGGCGGACGTTGACTGGGTGGCGCTGCGCCAGGCGGCCGTCACCGTGATGGCGCGCGCCTATGCGCCGTACTCGAAGTTCCCGGTCGGCGCGGCGGCGCTGGTCGACGACGGCCGGATCGTCGTGGGCTGCAACGTCGAGAACGCCTCCTACGGCGTCGGCCTCTGCGCGGAGTGCGGCCTGGTGTCCAACCTGCAGGTCACCGGCGGCGGGCGGCTGGTCGCCCTGGCCTGCGTCGACGGCGACGGGCGGCCGCTCATGCCGTGCGGCCGGTGCCGGCAGTTGCTGTGGGAGCACGGCGGCCCGGGCTGCCTCATCGACCACGCCGACGGCCCGCTGCCGATGTCGGCGCTGCTGCCGTACGCCTTCGACGACACCGACCTGGGGCGCATCGCGTCGCACCAGGCCGCCTCGGCACCCACGGTCCCGGCCGCGCTGGCGCTGAAGGTCGGCACCGGCACCGTGTTCGTCCACCCCGACGTCGCCGACGGCCGGCAGGTCTGGACCGCCTACTGGGAGCGTTCCTCCGGCACCGCCGACGCCGAGCCGGCGGGCATCCTGGAAGAGGGGCCGACCTGGGACACCGCGGCCGACGCGGTCGCCTGGGGCCGGATCCGCACCCCACGGGTCGTCGTGGTGGACGCCCAGGGCGGCACCAGCTGGGCCGGGGACACCCCCCGCCCGGCGGGCATCGAGCAGGACTGGAGTGGGGCATGACCTTTGCGGCCGTCGATGTCATCCGCGCCAAGCGGGACAAGGGTGTGCTCAGCGACGCGCAGATCGACTGGGTCGTTGACGCGTACACCAAAGGGGTCGTCGCCGACGAGCAGATGTCCGCGCTCGCCATGGCGATCCTGCTCAACGGCATGACCGCCGGGGAGATCGCGCGCTGGACCGCGGCGATGATCGCCTCGGGGGAGCGGCTGGACCTGTCCGGGGTCGGCCGGCCCACCGTCGACAAGCACTCCACCGGCGGCGTCGGCGACAAGATCACGCTGCCGCTGACCCCGCTGGTCGCCGCGTGCGGCGCGGCGGTGCCGCAGCTGTCTGGCCGCGGCCTGGGGCACACCGGCGGGACCCTCGACAAGCTCGAGGCGGTCGCCGGGTTCGGCACGAAGCTGTCCAACGAGGCGTTCGTCGAGCAGCTGCGCACCGTTGGCGCCGCGATCTGCGCCGCCGGTGAGGGGCTCGCGCCCGCCGACCGCAAGCTGTACGCCCTGCGCGACGTCACCGGCACCGTCGAGGCGATCCCGCTGATCGCCAGCTCGATCATGAGCAAGAAGATCGCGGAGGGCACCGGCGCGCTGGTCCTGGACGTGAAGTTCGGCTCCGGCGCCTTCATGCGCCAGGTCGCCGACGCCCGGGAGCTGGCCGGCACCATGGTCGAGCTGGGCAAGGCGCACGGTGTGACCACCGTTGCCCTGCTCACCGACATGGAGGTCCCGCTCGGCCGGACCGTCGGGCACTCCCTGGAGGTCGAGGAGTCCCTGGAGGTCCTCGCCGGCGGCGGCCCGCAGGACGTCGTGACGCTGACCCTGGCCCTGGCCCGGGAGATGCTCGACGCGGCCGGCCTCGGCGACGTCGACCCGCAGGCGGCGATCGCCGACGGGCGGGCGATGGACTCGTGGCGGGCCCTGATCCGTGCCCAGGGCGGCGACCCGGACGCGCCGCTGCCGGTGGCCGGCGAGGTGGAGACGATCACCGCCACGCACGACGGGTTCGTCGCCACCATGGACGCCTACGCCGTCGGTGTGGCTGCCTGGCGCCTCGGCGCGGGCCGGGCCCGCAAGGAGGACCCGGTCAGCCTCTCGGCCGGGATCATCCTGCACCGCAAGCCCGGCGAGGCGGTCCGTACCGGTGACGTGATCATGGAGCTGCGCGCCGAGGACGCCGGCAAGCTGCCGGCGGCGCTGGACGTGGCCCGCGAGGCGGTCACGCTGTCGGACACGCCACCACCGTCCCGACCGTTGATTCTCGACAGGATCTCCTGATGCCAGAACTGATCAAGGCCCCGACCCAGATCCCGGTCCCGGGCGGCAAGGTCATCGACGAGTACGTGGGCCGGGTCAACTCCGGCGAGTCGGCGGTGTCGATCGCCCGGATGCTCGCGCCCGGCGGCTGGACCGAGCCGTTCCAGACCCCCGAGTTCGACGAGTTCACGATCGTCCTGCGCGGCACCGTCCGGGTCGAGCACGACGGCGGGCACTTCGACGTCGAGGCGGGCCAGGCCGTGGTCACCCGGGCGGGTGAACGGATCCGGTACACCACCCCCACCGCGGAGGGCGCCGAGTACGTCGCCGTGTGCCTGCCCGCGTTCGGACCCGACCTGGCCCGGAGAGACACTGCCTGAACGGGCGGCTACAGTGCGCGGGTGACCGTCACGTCGCCCGATCCGCAGCGGGTGCGGGAGGCGAGCCTCGAAGCGCTGCACCGCCTGCGGCTGCCCCTGCCACCGCCCAACTTCCCACTTGCGTGGGAGCCGGGCGACCTGGTGGAGCTGCGTTCCGGTGAGGAGATCGAGGCGCGCGCCGCGATCCTCAACGTCGTGCTCGCCCGCGCCTTCGGCATGCCGCCGCAACTGGCGACGCAATGGCTGCGCGAGGCGCGGCTGGAGGAGCGGGTGACCGGGCCCGAGTGGCGCTTCGTCGCCGAGGGCGACGGCGACGAGCGGTCCTTCGCGCTGCACCTGGAGGCGCTGTTCGCGCTGTCCTGGCTGCTGGGCATCGCCATGGACCTGGACCCGCTGCTGCCCTCCGCCGACGGGCTGATGGAGCGGCTGCCCAACCTGCCGCAGGGAGAGACCTTCGCGGCGTGGCGGCAGCGCACCCTGGCCGCCCCGCGCGGTGCCGACGCCGCCGCCGCGCAGCTGGACCTCTACTACTGCCTCGACTGGTCCTATCTGGAGGCGGAGCGCCGGCGGCTGCCGCTGCCAGGGCAGATCGACTCCAACACCATCGGCCAGCGGCGCTGGGCGCTGGAGTGGGCGGTGATCTTCACCGGGCCCTACCACGGCGACCCGCCCGGCTGGGAGGACGTCGACCTGTCAACCTGACCGCCACGTGCTGAGCCGCACCGCGAGCGTGGCGGTGATCGGCTCCGGCATGCCCGCCAGGGTCGCGGCGACCTTCTCCGGGTCGGTGTGCCAGGCGCTCGGGCCCATGCCGACGAGCGCCGCCGCCGCGGCCCGGTCCAGCGACAGCTCCGCGCGCAGCGGGACGGTGCCGGCCGGGGTCAGCCACGGCCGAAGGCTCGCCGCGAGACGCTCCTCCTTCGCCGGGTCGACGCCGACCATGCCCAGCGCCGTGACCAGCTCGGCGAGGTGACCGGGGGCCGGGGTGACCACGACGAGGGCGCCGTCGGGGCGCAGCACCCGGGCGAACTCCGCGCCCGAGCGCGGGGCGAAGACGTCGAGGATCACGTCGGCGGTCGCGTCGCGCACCGGCAGGCCCTGCCACACATCTGCGCGTACGGCGCCGATGCGCGGGTCGATCCTGGCCGCGCGGCGCAGCGCCGGCTTGGACACGTCCACGGCCAGGCCGACCCGGTGCGGGCCGAGGGCGCGGGCCAGGTACCGGCCCGTCCCGGCGCCGACCTCCAGGATCAGCCCTGCTCCCGGTACCGCGGCAGCCGCCTCGGCGACCGCGTCGGACACCGGGTCGAAGTGCCCGGCGTCCAGCAGCGACTCGCGTGCCGCGACCATGTCGGCACTGTCGCCCGCATGCACGGTCCGCCCCGCGGTCAGGTCGACGTAGCCCTGCCGGGCGACGTCGAACGAGTGGCCCGCGGCGCACCGCAGCGCCCGGCCGGCGTCCGTGAGACCGCCGGCACAGACCGGACACCGCAGATGTGTGATGACGGAAGCGTGCACGCTACTAGTGTCGTTCCATGGTTGCTCCTACCTACGACGAGATCCGTCGCGCGCCGAAGGCCCTGCTCCACGATCACCTCGACGGGGGCCTGCGCCCCGCCACCATCCTCGACCTCGCCGCCGCCATCGGCCACGAGCTGCCCGCCGCGACCCCGGAAGGGCTGGGCGAGTGGTTCGTCGCGGCGGCCGACTCCGGCTCGCTGGAGCGCTACCTGGAGACGTTCGCGCACACCGTCGCGGTGATGCAGACCCGGGAGTCCCTGGTCAGGGTGGCCAGGGAGTGTGCCCTGGACCTGGCCGCCGACGGCGTCGTCTACGCCGAGGTGCGCTTCGCCCCCGAGCAGCACCTCGCGCAGGGCCTCGTGCTGACGGAGGTGGTGGAGGCGGTCCTGGACGGCTTCCGGGAGGGCTCCGCGGAGGCGGCCGCGGCCGGCACCCCGATCCGGGTCGGCACGCTGCTCACCGCGATGCGGCACGCGGCGCGCTCGATGGAGATCGCCGAGCTGTCGGTGCAGTACCGCGACGCGGGCGTGGTCGGCTTCGACATTGCCGGCGCGGAGGCCGGGTACCCGCCCACCCGGCACCTGGACGCGTTCGAGTACCTCCAGCGCGAGAACTCGCATTTCACCATCCACGCCGGCGAGGCGTTCGGGCTGCCGTCGATCTGGCAGGCGATCCAGTGGTGCGGGGCGGACCGGCTCGGACACGGTGTGCGCATCGTCGACGACATCGCGGCCGACAATTCCCTCGGCCGGCTCGCCGCGTATGTGCGGGACAAGCGGATCCCGCTGGAGCTCTGCCCGTCGTCCAACGTGCAGACCGGCGCCGCCGCCTCGATCCGGGAGCACCCGATCGGGCTGCTGCGGGACCTGCGCTTCCGGGTGACCGTCAACACCGACAACCGGCTGATGAGCGGGACCTCGATGAGCCGCGAGATGACGCTGCTGGTCGAGGCCTTCGGCTATGGATGGTCTGAATTGCAGTGGTTCACGGTGAATGCAATGAAAAGTGCCTTCATTCCGTTTGATGAGCGCCTGGCGTTGATCAATGACGTCATCAAGCCGGCGTACGCGAAGTTGATGTCGTAAATTTGTCCTGATTTGTCACTCGTCATCATCTGCGTGCATCGGGTAAATCGCCCAGCGTCACCGGACGATCGGCTGAAGCACCCGCCAAACGGACAGATTTCTTGACTTAGTACATATCGGCTAGCGGGAGGCCTGGGCTTTCTTCTTGCGACGGGACATGGTGGAATCTCGGAGGTCTGGCCCAGTAGGGTCGGCCGGTCGCGGGTGCCTGCTGTTGCACAAGGCCCCGGTTCGGAGGGCGGTGAAGTGAGCAAACGGCCAACGACGCGGGAGCCGGTCTCGTCGCGTCTGCGTCTCCCGGTAGGCCGGCTCCGAGACCTGCCGATCTGGTCGAAGCTCGGCCTGATCATGATCGTTCCCATCATCGCGACGATCGTGGTCGGCACCAACGGCCTGGTCAACAACATCGGTGAGGCCAACGACGCCGACCGGGCCCGCACGCTGTCGGGCCTCTCGGCGCAGGCCTCGGCCCTCGTCCACGAGTTGCAGAGCGAGCGCGCCAACGCGGCGCTGCTGCTGGGCGTGCTCACCGTGCAGGGCGGCGACGTCGAGGCGCGGGCCGCCCTCGAGCGCCAGATCCAGAAGACCGAGGACGCCAGCAAGGAGTACCGGCTCACCCGGTCCGGCCTCGCCGACCCGCCGGAGGACTTCCGCAAGCGGCTCGCATCGATCGACACCCAGCTGCTCGACCTGCCCGGCATGCGCAAGCAGATCTCCGAGGGCGGCAAGGAGATCCTGGCCAGCACCGTCGTGAGCCGCTACCGCACGCTGATCGACGACCTGCTGAGCATCCGCGACGCCGCCGCCGAGCTGTCCAACAACCCGGCGCTCGGCGCCGACATGCGCGCCGCCGCGGCGATCTCCGAGATGAAGGAGCAGGTCTCCCTCGAGCGGGTCGTCGTGCTGCGGGTCCTCACCACCAGGGCGTTCACCCCGCAGCTGCGCAAGGAGTTCGACGCCGCGCTCAACGGTCAGCAACAGGCCGAGGAGCAGTTCCGGGTCGTCTCCGAGCCGTGGCACCGCGACCTGTTCGACCGCAAGATCGCCGGCTCGGACCTGCGCGAGGCCGCCAAGTTCGAGGGCCAGCTGACGCCGCTCACCACCGAGGCGCTGCCGGGCGACATCTTCACCGTCGCCGCCTGGGACAACGCCATGGTCAACAAGACCAACCTGCTGCGCGGCATCGAGACCGAGTTCGACGAGCACAACATTGAGGACGCCACCGCGCACCGCAACGACCTGCAACGCCAGGTGCTCGTCACCGCCGGCGCCCTGCTCGGCATGCTGCTGCTGGCCATCCTCTTCGCCTGGATCGTGGCCCGGTCGATGGCCCGCTCGCTGCGGGAGCTGCGCCACGGCGCACTCACCGTCGCGCAGTACGGGCTGCCCCAGGCCGTGCAGCGGCTGCGCGACCCGGCCCTGGCCGGGCAGATGTCGCCGCACCAGCTCGCACTACAGATCGCCGAGCCGCTCCCGGTCCGCAGCCGGGACGAGTTCGGTCAGGTGGCCGAGGCGTTCAACGCGGTGCACCTCGAAGCCGTCCGCACCGCCGCCGAGCAGGCCGCTTTGCGGGCCAGCGTCGCGACGATGTTCGTCAACCTCGCCCGCCGCTCCCAGATCCTGGTCGACCGGCTCATCGGCCACCTCGACCGGCTGGAGCGCGGCGAGGAGGACCCGGACCGGCTCGCCGAGCTCTTCCAGCTCGATCACCTCGCCACCCGGATGCGCCGTAACGACGAGAACCTCCTGGTCCTCGCCGGCGCCGACTCGACCCGCATCCAGCGCGAGCCCGCCCCGCTCATGGACGTGCTCCGCGCCGCGCAGTCCGAGGTCGAGCACTACACGCGCATCGAGTTCGGCATGATCGACCGGGACATCGAGATCGCGGCCCACGCGGTCAACGACATGGTCCACCTGGTCGCCGAGCTGCTCGACAACGCGACCGCCTTCTCCCCGCCGGACTCGGCGGTCATCGTCGAGGCCCGCCGCGTCGGCGACCGTGCCGTCCTGCTGGTGGAAGACCACGGCATCGGCGTCTCGCCCGAGCAGCTCAACGAGCTCAACGACCGCCTCGCCAACCCGCCCATGGTCGACGTAGCCGTCTCCCGGATGATGGGTCTCGTCGTGGTCGCCCGGCTGGCCGCCCGCCACGGCGTCAAGGTCGAGCTGCGGGCCGCGCGCGAGCGTGGCACCATCGCCGACATGACGCTGCCCGCCGGGGTCCTCGTGCCGCGGGCGCTGTCCGGCCGCGCCAACGCCGGCATGCCGACCGCGGGCATGCCCGCCGTGGGCCCCAACGACGTCGTCCAGGCACGGCCGATCCCGTCGACGCCCGCACCGCGCTCCCCGCTCGTCTCGCCGCTGGCGCTGGAGAGCGGCCCGTCGCCGGTCGGCGGCGGCAACGGCGGCGGACCGCGCTTCGGCACGCTCACCAGCAGCGGGCTCTTCGGCGCCGGCCCGCACACCGGCGAGCGGCCCACGGTCAACGGCTTCGCCAACGGCACCCCGCCGCGCCGCGAGACCCCTCCCGCGGCCAACGGGCAGCCGCCGCACGGTGGACCCAGCGCCTTCCGCGACGGCGGCGGCTTCAGCAAGGACCCCTCCGGCCCGCCCCCGCGCGACGGTGGCTTCGCCGGCCGCCCGCCGGCCGGTGCCGGACCCGCCCGCAGCCTGCCCGCCTGGTCCGACCTGACCGGTGTCAACGGCGACGGGGACCGCGGCCGCCAGTCGCCCGGCGACCTCAACCCGCTGCCGCAGCGCCGCGCCCACGAGAACTGGACCGTCGAGGGCGAGGTCGCCGAGGACGAGGTCAGCGGCCAGATCCCGCGCCAGCGCCCCGAGGCTCCCGCTTCGCGCGGCTACGAGGCGCCCACGGCGTACGCCGCCGGTGGACCGCCCCCGGCCGCGGCGGCACCGCCCGTCTGGCCGCCGGTCTCCGCGGCGCCCGGGCAGCCCGGTGCGGCGCAGCCCGACCGCTACGCGGCGGCCGCCGCCCAGCAGGCCCAGCCCGAGGCGTACCCGCCGGTCGACATGACGGCGGAGATCCCGCAGGTCCGGCTCGACTGGGACCCCGCGACCTCCGAGGTCGAGGCCACCGACTCCCGCCAGCGCTTCGTCGACGAGACGATGGAGCTGCCGATCTTCCGCGAGCTGGAGTCGGCCTGGTTCCAGACCACCAGCAAGCGCCCGACCTTCGACGACGAGCCCGTCGCGGCCGCCCCGCCCGCCCCCGCGGCGGTGCCGGCACCGGCGTCCAACGGTGCCTCGACGCGGCCGGTCGAGGTCACGTACAGCGACACGGCATACGTGCCTCCGCAGCGTTTTGAAACCCGGGTTCCGGGTGAAACCTCGCGAGGTTCGGCCGACCGGACATCCGGCGGTTCGGCGGTAAACTGGCAGACTGCGGCAGACGAAGGATGGCAGGCGGCCGCCGCACTCGCCGAGGCTCAGGAATTTGCGACGACCGACACGGGTTTGCCAAAACGCGTGCCGCAGGCGCAACTGGTCCCCGGCGGGGTGGAGAAGAACCCCGCCACGGTGCACCGGCGCACGCCGGAGTCCGTGCGTGGTCTGTTGTCCGCGTATCACCGAGGCGTTCAGCGCGGCCGCACCCGGTCCGACGACTCGAAAACCCCGGAGCCCACTTCGGCCGGGCCTCAAAACTCGCAGGTTGGCAAGGAGCAAGAGGCATGACATCTACGCAGGATCTCGGTTGGCTGCTCGCCAACTTCGCAGACCGAGTGCCGGGCGTCGCCCACGCGGTAGCCGTCTCGGCAGACGGTCTGCTGTTGGCCGCCTCTCGTGACCTGCCGCGCGACCGTGGTGACCAGCTCGCCGCGATCGCCTCCGGTTTGGTGAGCCTCACGCAGGGCGCCTCCCGCTGCTTCGAGGGCGGCGCAGTGCTGCAGACCGTTGTCGAGATGGACAACGGCTTCCTCTTCCTCATGTCGATCTCCGACGGCTCGTCGTTCGCGGTCCTCGCGGCCCGGGCGTGTGACGTCGGTCAGGTCGGCTATGAAATGGCGCTGCTGGTTGACCGGGTCGGTGACGCATTGACACCGCCACCCCGGCCGACCGCATCGATGCTCGGCTGAAGCTGAACTAGGTGACAGAGCTTTACGCATTAGCTGTTGACGCATTAGCTGTTGACGAGGCCCGACGAGTGAGGAGGTGAACGGCGACCATGGCCGAGCGCGATGAACCAACCGGCGCGTTGGTCAGGCCGTACGCCGTCACCCGAGGTCGCACCCGGCCCAAGCTGGATATTGCGATCGAGGCGCTGGTCGAGACCACCGTGCGTGGTCGAGCGGCCAACTCTCGGCCGGGCGGTGCTCACGGGCAAGAACAGCAATACATTTCCACGCTGTGCGACGGTCGCTTGCAGTCTCTCGCTGAGATCGCGGCGCGCATGCAGCTTCCGCTGGGTGTGGCGCGGGTCATCGTGGCGGACATGGCTGCCGACGGACTCGTCGCGGTGTACGAGCCGACCTCGCTCGACGAAAACGAGTCGGTGGGCACAGAACTGCTTGAGAGGGTGCTGAGTGGACTTCGGAGGCTCTGACGTGGCAGTCCGCCCAGGGCGGGTCACGTCAGCGAAGATCGTCATCGCCGGAGGTTTCGGCGTGGGCAAGACCACACTGGTCGGCTCGGTCTCGGAGATCACACCGCTGACCACCGAGGCCATCATGACCTCCGCCGGCGTCGGTGTGGACGACACCCGCAATGTGCCCGGCAAGACGACGACCACGGTCGCGATGGACTTCGGTCGTATCTCGATCGACCGTGACCTGATCCTGTACCTGTTCGGCACCCCGGGCCAGACCCGTTTCTGGTTCATGTGGGACGAACTGGTCCGCGGCGCCATCGGCGCTGTCGTCATGGTGGACACCCGGCGTCTCGCCGACTGTTTCGCCGCGATCGACTTCTTCGAGCACCGCCGGCTGCCGTACCTGATCGCGATCAACTGCTTCGACGGCGTCCAGTACCACAACGCCGACGACGTGCGCGAGGCGCTCGCCATCTCCAGCGACGTCCCAGTCGTCTCCTGCGATGCCCGCTCCCGCGAGTCGACGAAGAACGTGCTCATCTCGCTCGTCGAGTACGTCCTCTCGATGCGCCGCACCCGGGCCACCGCCCCCGCGTAACACCCCTGGTAATACCCCCTCTCTCGCACGTCGTCACGCGCGCACCGCGTCCGCCTCCTCAGCAGGGCGGACACGGTGCGCGCGTCTGTTTCCGCGGCCGGTGCGCTTCCCCGGCGGACCCGGTGCGCGTCTGTTCCCGCGTCCAGGCCGTGGCCGGAGCGCCTTCCGGCGGGTTGGCAGAGCGAGCCACGCGAAGCGCGGCCGTCCGCCCCCGCGATCCGTCCGCCGGCGCGATCCGGCTGTCCCCGCGATCCGGCTGTCCCCGCGATCCGGCCGTGCCCGCGATCCGGCTGTCCCCGCGATCCGGCCGTGCCCGCGATCCGGCCGTCCCCGCGATCCGACCGCCACTGAGATCGGCCGCTGGCGCACCTGCGTCGCGCTTCCGCCTGGCGTCTCTCCCCGGCACGGAGTCCCGGCGCCTCTCCCAGCACGGCGTATCGTACGGAGATCGAGCCGGTGCAGGGCCGGCCTGGGTGGTGCGGTGGCTGGAGGCGCGGCTTTTGCCGGCACCGCGATGGCAGATCTGGGCCGCATCGCAGACCTGGGCCGCGTCGAACTGGGTCGTGTGCTGTCCGCGCCGGGCCGGGCTCGCGTCGGGTCGCCCCGGTTGCCCAGCGCGCCGGACCACCCGCCGCCGCTCATGATCCCGAACAGTTCCGGTAGCCCTGGCAGCCAGAACCATTCGGGATCATGGAGGCGGCAGCCCGGTCAGGTCTGTAAGGCCGCTGGCGGCTCAACAACGCTCAATGGTTCCTCCGACACGTAGAAAGGCGTCAACGCCACTGACGGCGTGCTTGAGCGGGATTGACGGCCATGTCCGCGCCCGACGGGCCGCCTTCGTGACTCAAATTCTCCCGCCGGGCGCCGCCCCGGTCCACCGCCGACCCTGAACTTCAACGCACAGTCACCAAGTAAAGACGCAGGGCAAAAGCAGAAGAGGGCCGCCCGAAAACCGGGCGACCCTCTTCCGAGGAAGAACAGCGTCAGCGGCGAGCTGACCGGTACTCGTACTCGCGCTCCTGGTAGTCGCGGCTGGCCTCACGCTCGCGGCTGAAGTCCCAGCCGCCCGCCGCCTCGCGACCCGGGCGGCCGCCGACGGAGAACCCGCCGACCTCCTGGCCCCGGCGCCAGCCACGGAAGTAGCCGGTGGTGTGCGCGGCGATCTGCGCGGCGTCGCGGACGATGCGCAGCGGGCGCTCCGGGGCGTTGACCGGGGAGCCGGGGACCAGGTTCTGCTGCGGCACGCGCCGCGGCAGGCCGGTCGAGGTCTCGTCGCCGAGCTTCGGCTGCGCGGCCTGCTCGGCGGCGCGCCAGGCTGAGTCGTTCTGGCTCTCCCAGCTGACCGCGGGGCGCGCCGCCGCCGACTCCGACTCGCTGTCGGCGTCCCAGTCGGTGAACCACGCGGAGCGGGCGGCGGCGAATATGAGCAGGTCGCCGTCGGCCTCGTCGGAGGGCTTGGTGGTGGACTCGGCGCGTTCGGCCGCGGCGCGGCGGCTGCGGCCCGCGCCGGTGCCGTTGCTGCGGGCGGTGGCCCGCTCGGCGGGGCCCTCGACCAGGCGCAGCGCGGGCGGCTCGAAGCGGAACTCGCCGCTGTATTCGCCGCTCAGCTCGTCGGGGTACCCGGTGAGCGCCGGGTCCGGCACGGGGGCCGGCTCGACGAGGCGCAGGCCCGCGGGCTCGGCCGGCAGGTCGCCGGTCTGCCACGGTGGCGGGACGCGGCCCTCGCGCTGGCGGGGCAGCTCGACCGGCCGCTCGGCCCGCGAACGCTCGCTGCGGGGGATCTCGGTGCGCGCCCGCTCCGAGCGCGGCATCTCGGTCCGGGCCCGCTCGGAGCGCGGGATCTCGGTGCGCGAGGACCGGGGGGTCTCGGTGCGGGGCGTGGACTCGGCCCGCGAGGAGGACTCGGCGGACGCCTCGGCGCGGGCGCGCTCCGAGCGGCGCCCCTCGGCGCGTCCGGTCGTGGCGGCCTCGTCGGCGCGGCTGCCGCGCCGCCGGCCGGTCGTCTCGGCACCGCTGTCAGCGTCGGAGCCCGGCAGGTCGGAGCGGTTGAGCGGGTCACGGTCGGCGCGGTTGCGGTCGGCCCGGTGCCGGTCGGACCGGCTCAGCTCGGAGCGGTTGAGCAGCTCGGCGCGGCCTGCGGGCTCGGCGGCCGCGCGGCGGCCGAACTCGCCGGGGGTCTCCAGGTCCTGCAGCTCCACGGGCGGCTTGGGCAGGTCGCTCAGGCGCGGCAGGCTGCTCAGGTCGGAGGAGAAGGTGGACGACGACGCGACGTTCAGCGGGTCGCCGTCGAAGGCGTCGCTGCTGTCGCCGCCCAGCGGCCAGCCGCTGCGGCTGCCGGGGGCCGGGGTCGCCGGGTCCAGCCTCGGCGGCTCGCCGAGGGAGCTCAGGTCGCTGAGCCGGATCGCGCCGCTGTCGCTCTCCTGGGCCGCGGCCGGCGGCGAGGAGGAGGGGCGGGTGAAGTCCAGGCCGGTGTCGGCCAGCAGCGGGGCGATGTCCGGCGGGGGCGTCGGCATCAGGGAGGAGAACGTCGGCTCGGTCGCGGCCGGCGGCGGGATCACCGGGGCCGGGGCCACCGGCGGCGGCGCGACCGGGGCGGGTGCGACCGGCAGTGGCGCGACCGGGACCGGCTGCGGCGGCGCGGGCTGCAGCGGCACGGGGATCGACTGCATCGACGCCGGGATCGGCTGCTGCTGGTACGTCGGCGGGATCGGCGGGGCGGGCGCGTAGGTCGGCGTCGGCGGCTGGTACGCGGCCGGCTGGTACGCCGGAGCGGACCCGGCACCGGGCGCGTCGAACGCCCCCGGGAAGGTCGGCGAGTAGCCGGGCGGCGTGGAGGTCACGCCGTACGCCGGCGGGGTCGAGCTGACCCCGTACGCCGGGGGCGTCGACGCGACATAGCCGGGCGGCGTCGAGGTGACGGGCTGCCCGTAGGCCGGCGGCGTCGAGGCGACGTAACCGGGCGGAGTCGACGTGACCGGCGGCGTGGACGTGACCGGCGGCCCGTACGCGGGCGGCGCCGTGGCGACCTGCTGGCCGAGGCCGGGCGGCGTGGAGGTGACCGGCTGGCCGTAGGCCGCGGCCGCGGGCTGGTAGCCCGGGGGCGTCGTGGTCGCCGGCGGGGCCGAGGAGACCGCGGGCGGCCCGGACACAACCGCCCGGCGTCCGGGCGGGCCCGACACGACGGAGGCGGCGGGCGGGGCGGACACGGCCGGCGGCTGCGCCTGGGTGGGCATCTGCGGGGTGCCGGCGTTGCCCGCCTGGGCGCGGCGGCGGCCACCGGTCGCCGCGGCGGCGTTGGTGCGCCCGGCGGCGGCCGCGGGCTGGGCCCCGGCGCCGAACGAGGCGGCGGGTGCGGCGGGTGCGGCCTGGGCGGCGGTCGACTCGGCGGCCCGGGCGGCCTCGGCGGCGCGCGCGGCGACCCGGCTGCGGGTCGGCGGGGCGTCCTGCCCGACGGCGGGCACGGCACCGTGGGCGCCGGCGGCGCTCGGCGAGGAGACGGGCGCGGGCGGCGCGGCACGCAGCGGCGCGACCGGGGTCAGCGGCGAGCGCTGGCGGCCCGGCTGCAGCCGCGACGGGCTCATCTTGTCGGCCAGGACCCCGACGAGCGAGGCGGCGGCGGCGTCGCAGGCGCGCACGGCGGCGACGGACTGGCGGATGGTCTCGGCGACCGCGGTGGTCAGCGCCCGGTTGACCCCGGTGCGGCGGGGGGTCTCGGCGATCGCGACCCGCAGCGCGGTGATGGCCTCGCCGAGCGTGTCGGCGTCGGCCACCCCGGCGGCGGCGAGCTCGGCGACGACCTGGGCGTCCCGGTTGCGCCCGGCGGCCCCGCCGCCGAGGATGCCCGGCTCGGGCAGCGCGTCGAGGACCGCCAGGGGGATCGTCTCGGCGGGGTCCGGGTAGGCGCGCAGCGCGGCCGGGTACAGCTCGCGCAGCACCTCCCGCAGCGTCGCCGCGGCGCTCTGGCGGCCGGCGACGACCGCGGCGTGCGCGGCGAGGACCGGCTTCAGCGGCAGCATGTCCCGCGGCGGGGACTGCCCGACCGCGGAGAGCACGCCGGCCTGCAGCGCGCGGGCGAGGCCCACGGCGCGCCGCTCGGCGGCGTTGGACTGGATCTCCTCCGGCGACTCGTCGTCGGCGAACCGCTCGGCGTAGTCGTCGGCCGAGTCGTCGTCGGTGAAGGCGAGGTTGCGCCCGGCCGCGGTGAGCAGCTGGGTGACGACGTGGTCGTCGCTCTCGGCCGCGACCGCGACGGCGGACTGACCGCCGGAGCGTTGCGCGAGCAGCGCGCTGAGCTCGGCGTAGCCGCCGGCGTCGTCGCTCACCTCGCAGATGTCGATGAGTCGGCCGGCGTCGTCGACGACCGCGACGGTCAACCAGATTTCGGAGCTTGACTGCGGCTCGGCGAGATCAGCCGACGCCAGACCGCAGTACACCCGAACGAGCGCCACCGCGTCGTCCTCCTCTCGGGACATCAGTTGAGCTTTCACCACGTCGGCGGGGACGTGTCCCGGCGCCCCGCCGTGTGTTACCGCAGGTCAAACTGAACGACCTCTACTAAACAGGTTGCGGGCGGGTGACGCGATCAGCCGTTTCGGTTGAATGCCGTCCTCGGCTGATCGTCGCGCACCGCCGCCACCCGTCCGGTCAAAGGCCGGGTCGTGCCCGCCGTGCCAAAATGCTCACGGCTTAGATCCTGTCGGTCACAAATCAATCACGCCAGTCCACGGCGGCAGAAATCTTGCCGATTATCGTCCGCCAGCCGAGCGCTGCCTGTTGTGCCCCGATTTTCTTGAGCCGCCGCTTGGCGAAGAAGCCGCTGACGCCGCCGCCGGCCGCCGCGCGCAGCGCCTCGTCCAGGTCGTCGAGCGGGGAGCCGGGGGCGAGGGCGGTGCGGACCGGCTCCAGGCGCAGCGAGTAGGCCAGGTCACGGGCGGCCTCGCCGGCCGCGATGAGCAGGTCGGAGTCCCAGGCGTCCTGCCCGCCGCGGAGGTTCTCCACGACCAGGTCCAGCTCGTAGCGGTCCTCGTCCTTCGGCACCACCGACGAGGCGGTGATGCGGGTCTGCAGGCTGCTCCACGTGTCCAGCTGGCGCAGGTCGTGCTCCGCGTCGGACTTCACGAACTCGACCAGGCCCTCGACGCTGCGGAAGAGCAGCAGCTTGCCGCGGTGGCTGAGGAACGCGGGAACCTCCTCGGGCTCCTCCTCGTCCGCTTCGTCCTCCTCGTCGGCTTCGTCTTCGGCGTCCGCCTCGGCGTCGACCTCGTCCGCCTCGTCCTCATCCTCCGAGTCGTCCTTGGCGACGGCCTCGTCCTCGTCGTCGGAGTCGTCGTCCGACTTCTTCTTCTTGGGCTTCGACAGCGACGGGGCCGGCTCGGGCTCCTCGTCGACGAACAGCTCAGCGTTCTCGTCGAGGATGACGACCTCTTCGTCGTCCACATCGGCCTCGCGACGGTGGAGGATCGCGAAGTCGTCCTCCTCCTCGTCCAGCTCGGTCGGGGTCAGCTCGGTCGACAGCCGGTACGCCCGCAGGGTGTAACCGACGCCCTTGGGCAGCGCGATCTCGACCGGCTGGATGTTGACGTCGGACCACATGGCGTCGGCCTGCGCGGAGCGCTCCCGGTCGCCGTCCTCCTCGTCCAGGTCGGCGTCGTCGTCCAGCGCCTCGACCTCGTCGTCCTCGACCGCCTCGACGTCGTCGACCGCCGCGGCGTCCTCGACGACCTCGGCGGTCTCAGTGGTCTCCGTGGTCTCAGTGGTGTCTGCGATCTCGGACACCTCGGCTGGCTCCTGTGCAGCGGGCGCCGGCGTGCTCTTCTTCGCAGCCGCTGGGCGCGAGGACGCCGGACGTGAGGAAGACGGACGGGAAGACTGGCGGGCCACTGTGACCTCCGTAGTCGGCTCGGCGTGCGGGCACACTGCTCACTGAGATGGCCTCGCGCACAAACACCCTAGTGTGCCCGGTTGGCGACGGTCAGACCCCCTTGGGGTGCCAGACCGTCTTGATCTCCAACAATGCAAGCATGCGGGACACGCCCGGGTCGGCGTTCCAGTCCGGGTTCGCAGGTCGGATCACCCGCTTCAGGTTTTCCGCGGCGGCGATCTCCAACTCCTTGGCGAGCGTGTCGTCCGTCACACCCGTGAGATCGACGGCGTTGACGTCCATGTGCGCCGCGAGCCACGGCGCGATCTCCGCGACCTTCCCGGTGAGCACGTTGACGACGCCGCCGGGCAGGTCGGAGGTGGCGAGGACCTCGGTGAGGGAGATCGCCGGCAGCGGCCGGTCGGTGGAGGCGACCACCACCACGGTGTTGCCGGTGACGATCGCCGGCGCGATGACGCTGACCAGGCCGAGCAGCGAGGACGCGGCGGGCGCGACGACGGCCACGACCCCGGTCGGCTCCGGCGCGGACAGGTTGAAGTAGGGCCCGGCGACCGGGTTGGCCCCGCCGTGGACCTGCGCGATCTTGTCCGACCAGCCCGCGTACCAGACCCAGCGGTCGGTCGCGGCGTCCACCAGCGCGGCGGCCTCCTTGCGCGAGACGCCCTCGGCCGCCTTCACCTCGCTCACGAACTGGTCGTGGCGGCTCTCGAGGACCTCGGCCACCCGGTAGAGGATCTGGCCGCGGTTGTACGCGGTGGCGCCGGACCACTTGCCGACGGCCGCGCGGGCCGCCTTGACCGCGTCGCGGGCGTCCTTGCGGGAGCCGAGGGCGGCGTTGGCCAGGAACTCGCCGGAGGCCGAATGCACCTGGTAGGACCTCCCGGACTCGCTGCGGGGGAACGCGCCGCCGATGAAGAGTTTGTACGTCTTGCGCACCGCGAGACGCGCCGGTGACTCAGTGCTCAAGGTAGGCCTCCAGCCCGTGACGGCCGCCCTCACGGCCGTAGCCGGACTCCTTGTAGCCGCCGAAGGGTGACGTCGGGTCGAACTTGTTGAACGTGTTGGCCCACACCACGCCGGCGCGCAGCCGGTCCGCGAGGTGCAGGATGCGGGACCCCTTCTCGGTCCAGACCCCGGCGGACAGCCCGTAGGGCGTGTTGTTGGCCTTCTCGACGGCCTCGTCGGGGGTACGGAACGTCAGCACCGACAGCACCGGCCCGAAGATCTCCTCCCGGGCGATCCGGTGCGCCTGCGTGACGCCGGTGAAGATCGTGGGGGCGAACCAGAACCCGCGCGCCGGCAGGTCGCACGGCGCGGACCAGCGGGCGGCGCCCTCGTCCTCGCCGACCTGCGACAGCTGCCGGATCCGGGCCAGCTGCTCGGCGGAGTTGATCGCGCCGACGTCGGTGTTCTTGTCCAGGGGGTCACCGACCCGCAGCTGCGCCATCCGCCGCTTCAGCGCCTCGAGGAACTCCTCGGCGACCGACTCCTGCAGCAGCAGGCGCGACCCGGCGCAGCAGACGTGCCCCTGGTTGAAGAAGATGCCGTTGACGACGCCCTCGACGGCCTGGTCGAACGGCGCGTCGTCGAAGACGATGTTGGCGGCCTTGCCGCCCAGCTCCAGGGTGAGCCGCTTGCGGGTGCCGGCCACGGCCTTCGCGATGGCCCGCCCGACCTCGGTCGAGCCGGTGAACGCCACCTTGTCGACCCCGTCGTGCTCGACGAGCAGCCGGCCGGTGTCCCCGGCGCCGGTCACGATGTTGACCACGCCCGGCGGCAGCTGCGCCTGCTGGCAGATCTCGGCGAACAGCAGCGCGGTCAGCGGCGTCGTCTCGGCCGGCTTCAGCACCACCGTGTTGCCCGCCGCGAGCGCCGGCGCGATCTTCCACGCCAACATCAACAACGGAAAGTTCCACGGGATGACCTGACCGGCGACGCCGAGCGGGCGCGGGTCCGGGCCGAACCCGGCGTAGGGCAGCTTGTCGGCCCAGCCGGCGTAGTAGAAGAAGTGGGCGGCGACGAGGGGCACGTCGACGTCGCGCGACTCCCGGATCGGCTTGCCGTTGTCCAGCGACTCGAGCACCGCCAGCTCGCGGGCCCGCTCCTGGATGATCCGCGCGATGCGGAACAGGTACTTGGCCCGCTCCCGCCCGGGCATGGGGCCCCACACCGTGTCGAAGGCGCGGCGCGCGGCCAGTACCGCGGCGTCCACGTCGGCCGCGTCGGCCGCCGCGATGTCCGCCAGAGTCTCCTCGGTGGCCGGGTTGACCGACTTGAACGACTCACCCCGCCCGTCGACGAACTCGCCGTTGATGAACAGGCCGTAGGAGGACCGGATGTCGACGACCGAGCGTGACTCCGGCGCGGGTGCGTACTGAAAGTCCATCGCCCTAGTCCAAGGTGAAGTAGTCGGGGCCCGCGTAGTGGCCGGTGGCGAGCTTGGTGCGCTGCATGAGCAGGTCGTTGAGCAGCGTGGAGGCGCCGAAGCGGAACCGGTCCGGGTCCAGCCAGTCGGGGCCGGCCGTCTCGTTGACCATGACCAGGTACTTGATCGCGTCCTTCGCGGTGCGGATGCCGCCGGCGGGCTTCACCCCGATGATCCGGCCGGTCGCGGCCCGGAAGTCGCGCACCGCCTCCAGCATGACCAGCGTCACCGGCAGCGTCGCGGCCGGCTGGACCTTGCCGGTGGACGTCTTGATGAAGTCGGCGCCGGCCAGCATCGCCAGCCACGAGGCCCGGCGCACGTTGTCGAGGGTGGCCAGCTCGCCGGTCTCCAGGATGACCTTGAGGTGCGCGTCGCCGCACGCCTCCTTGACCGCCACGATCTCGTCGTGGACCTCCGCGTACCGCCCGGCCAGGAACGCGCCCCGCTTGATCACCATGTCGATCTCGTCGGCGCCGTCGGCGACCGCGGCACGGGTGTCGGCGAGCTTCACCTCCAGCGGCGCCTGACCGGACGGGAACGCGGTCGCGACGCTGGCCAGGTGGACCCCGCTGCCGCGCAGCGCCTCGGCCGCCACGGAGATCATCGCCGGGTAGACGCAGATGGCGGCGGCGCTCGGGCAGGTCGGGTCGGCGGGGTCGGGCCGGATCGCCTTCGCGCACAGCGCCCGGACCTTGCCCGGGGTGTCGGAGCCTTCGAGGGTGGTCAGATCGACCATACGGATCGCCAGGTCGAGGGCCTGCGCCTTCGCGGACGTCTTGATCGACCGGGTGCCCAGCATGGCGGCGCGCTGCTCCGCGCCGACCTGGTCGACACCGGGCAAACCGTGCAGAAAGGTTCGCAGGGCGCCTTGTGAGCGCGCGACCTCGGCGGTGAGGGTCATGCCCCCGAGTCTAGGCTTACGCGTCGTGGACGTACTCGTGGTGGATCACCCCCTGGCCAAGTCGCGGCTGACCGCGATGCGTGACGAACGGACCGACAACGGCCAGTTCCGTGCCGCACTGCACGAGCTCACCACGATGCTGGTGTACGAGGCCGCCCGCTCCTTCGCCACCGAGGAGTTCCCGGTGCAGACGCCGGTCGCGACCGCCCGGGGCACCCGCCTGGCCAACCCGCCGCTGCTGGTGCCGGTCCTGCGCGCCGGGCTCGGCATGGCCGACTCGGCCCTGGCGCTGCTGCCGGAGTCCTCGATGGGCTTCGTCGGGCTGGCCCGCGACGAGGAGACCTACGAGCCGCGCGCCTACATGGAGTCGCTGCCCGGCGTGCTGACCGGCATCCCGGTGCTGGTCCTCGACCCGATGCTGGCCACCGGCGGCTCGCTGCTGCACTGCGTGCGGCTGCTCGTCGACCGCGGCGCGACCGACATCACCGTGCTGTGCGTCCTTGCCGCCCCCGCCGGTATCGAGCGCCTCGCCGACTCGGGCCTGCCGATCCGGCTGGTCACGGCCGCGATCGACGAGAAGCTCAACGAGCGCATGTACATCGTCCCGGGCCTCGGCGACGCCGGCGACCGGCAGTTCGGCGGCATGCCCCGTTTCTGAGCGGCGGCTTAAGTCTCGTCGCCGGATCGGGGGATTCCCGCTGCTCAGGCATTGCCTGGTGAGTGCGGCGGCGGCCTACGGTGACCGGCGATGAAGCACCGACGCTCCTTCCTGCGCACCCATCCAGTCCTCGCCGTGACACTCGCGGTCGGGGTCCTCGCCGGCTCGGGCGCCCTCGCGGCGACGGCCGTCGGCAGACCCGAGCCGCGGGCGGCGTCCGTACCGGCGACGCAGCACGACGACACGGCCGGCCTCGGCACCGGCGCCGCAACCCCCTCGCCGGCCCCGTCGTCCGCCGTGCCGCCGGGGACGCCGCCCGCGACCACGAAGGCCGCCGAGCGCACCCGCTGCGGGCTGAACGCCAAGCTGGTGCCGGGCTGCGGGCTGCTGTGGGGGGTCGCGCCGGGCGCGTTCACCGACCTGCCGGCGTCGCAGGCGCTCGGCAACTTCGAGCGCACCACCGGCCGCCCCGCCGACATCCTGCACTCCTACCACCGCGGCGACGAGATCTGGCCGACCGCCGACGAGATCGCCATCGTGCAGCAGCCGCGCAAGCGGATCCTGTTCGCGAACTGGAAGGTCGCCTGGAACACGACCTGGGCCGACGTCGCCGCCGGCGGCCAGGACGCCCGCATCGACCGCGCCGCCGCCCGGCTCAGGGCGTTTCCCGGCAAGCTGTTCGTCGCGCTGCACCACGAGCCGGAGAACGACGTGCGGGCCGGCGGCGGCATGACCGCCCGCGACTACGCCGCCATGTACCGGCACACGGTCCTGCGCCTGCGCGCCGCCGGCGTCACCAACGTCGTTTTCGTCATGGTCTACATGGCGTACGAGCCGTGGTGCGTGCAGCCGTGGTTCGGCGACCTGTACCCGGGCGACGACGTCGTCGACTGGATCGGCATGGACCCGTACCTGTACGCCAGGCCCGGCGGCTACGGCCACGGCGACTTCGCCTACCTGGTCGACCGCACCTCGGACCCCGCGAAGTGGCCCGGGTTCTACACCTGGGTCACCCGCACCCACGGCAACAAGCCCCTCATGGTCGCCGAATGGGGCGTGTACGAGCACGCCGCCGACCCCGCCCAGAAGGCCTGGATCTACTCGACGGTGCGCCAGCAGCTCGGCCGGTTCCCGGCGATCAAGGCCCTCGTGTACTTCGACTCGCCGAACGCGCCGAAGGGCGACACGCGGCCGGACAGCTCCCAGGCCGCGCTCGCCGAGTTCCGGAAGCTGGCCGAGTCGACGGTGTTCTCGGCGGTGCTGTAGCGCGCCGAATCGCGGCGCGACGGTGGTCAGAGTCCCAGCGCCTCGGCGGTCTGCGTGCGCAGCGCGAGGGTCGGGCTGACCGCGACCCCGGTCTACACCTACGGGAGTCCCAGCGCCTCGGCGGTCTGCGTGCGCAGCGCGGCCAGGGACGCCCGCGCCCGCTCCCGGGCGGCGGCCACGTCACCGTCCGCGACCGGCTCGACCACCTCCAGGTACGCCTTGAGCTTCGGCTCGGTCCCGGACGGTCGCACCACCACCCGGGTCGTGCCGGCCCGCACGATCAGCACGTCCGCGCCCGGCAGCAGGTCCTCGACCGCGTGCACCGGCTCGTCGAGCAGGTCCACCGGCGGCCGCCGCCGGATCGTGGCCATCGCCGCGGCGATGTCGGCCAGGTCGTCGACACGGACGCTGAGCTGGTCCGTCGCGTGCAGCCCGTAGCACAGCGCGAGCTCGTCGAGCCGGTCGCCGAGGGTCCGGCCCTGCGTCTTCAGCCCCGCGGCCAGCTCGCACACCAGCAGCGCCGCGGTGATCCCGTCCTTGTCCCGCACGTGTCCGGGCGCGACGCAGTACCCGAGCGCCTCCTCGTAGCCGTACACCAGGTCGTCGCCGGCCCGCACGATCCACTTGAAGCCGGTGAGCGTCTCGCCGTAGAGCGCGCCGTGCGCCTCGCACATCCGCGACAGCAGGCTCGACGACACGATGGTGGTCGCGTAGCGGCCCTTCACCCCGCGGCGCATCAGGTGGTCGGCGAGCAGGACGCCCACCTCGTCGCCCCGCAGCAGCCGCCAGCCGTCGGCGCCCCGGTACGCCACCGCGCACCGGTCCGCGTCGGGGTCGTTGGCGATCGCGATGTCCGCGCCCCGCGCCGTGGCCAGGGCGAGCAGCAGGTCCGTCGCGCCGGGCTCCTCCGGGTTGGGGAACGCCACCGTCGGGAAGTCCGGGTCGGGCTCGGCCTGCTCCGCCACGACCGCGGGCGCCGGGAACCCGGCCGCGACGACCGCCGCCGCGAAGACGTCCCTGCCCACGCCGTGCATCGGGGTGTACGCCACGACCAGGTCCCTCGGCCCGTCCGGCTGGACGGTGCGCAGCGCCCCGGCCACGTACGCGTCGACGATGTCCTCGCCCAGCGTCTCGCCGGCGTCACCCAGCGGCACGTCGCGCAGTGGCCCGACCGCCCGGATCGCCCGCTCGATCTCCTTGTCCGCGGGCGGCACGATCTGCGAGCCGTCGCCCAGGTACACCTTGTAGCCGTTGTCCTGCGGAGGGTTGTGGCTCGCGGTCACCATGACCCCGGCCGCCGCGCCCAGGTGCCGCACCGCGAACGCGAGGACCGGCGTCGGCAGCGGCCCGGGCAGCACCAGCGCCCGCCGTCCCGCCCCCTGCGCCACCCGCGCCGTCTCCTCGGCGAACGCCTTCGAGCCGTGGCGGGCGTCGTACCCGACGACGAGCGGCCCCTCGACGCCCGCCTCCGCCAGCCACCTGACCAGCCCCGCCGCGGCGCCCCGCACGACGGCCAGGTTCATGCCGTTCGGCCCGGCCCGCAACGGCCCCCGCAGCCCGGCGGTCCCGAACGTCAACGGCCCCGCGAACCGCTCCCGCAGCTCCTGGTGATCGTCGAGCACCGCCCGCAACTCGTCCCGATCGGCAGGATCGGGATCGTCGGCCAGCCAGGCCTCCGCTTCGGCGCGCAGATCACTCATCCGTCGTTCTTAGCACGCGCCGCCACCGTCCCTCGCCCGGTCGGCCCGCCCGCCACCGCGGCTCCACCGGTAACCCCCTCGGACCTGCGCCCTTCGGCCGCGGGACGGATCTGGTCATCGGGCAAGCGCGCCCCGGTCCGATCCGGCCGTGGATCACCGCCTACGAACCGGCGCCGTGGTACCGCCAGCGAGCCCGCCCACCGCACGCCGCTGAACCTTCGGGCTGGGCGGCGCGTGTTGCCGCCTGCGCGCCGAAGGGAGCCGTGGCCGATGTCGCCGCCGGCCCGAACCGAGCCCGCTCGCCGCCTGGCCCGAACCGAGCCCGCTCGCCGCCTGGCCCGAACCGAGCCTCGGTCGACGTCGCCGCTGAACGCCGGGTGAGGTCTGCCGCCGCTGAAACCGGCCGGAGCTCGCCCGCCGGCAGCGAAAACCCGGCCGGACGCCGCTCGGAAATCAGCAGCGGCGTCCGTCGCCGGGTCGGGAGAGCAGCGACCTACTGGCCGGTGGAGGCGCCCGTGGTCGGAGGGGTGAGTTTGAAGGAGCGGACCATCTCGTCGAAGATGATCCGGCTGTCGGTGAAGTTGGCCTCGGGCACGGTCACGAAGAAGTGGTAGCTCTTGCCGCCCTGGACGACCGCGTTCCACAGCGCGTGGCGCTGCTGGTCGCCGGCGCCGCAGGTGTATTCGAGGATCGCCGCGTCGTGGCCGTCGAGCTTGTTGTCGGTCATGTCGACGTGGGTGTAGGGCTGCGCGCAGCTCGACGTGGTCGTCCTCAACCGGTTTTCCGCGCCCTCCAGGAAGGCGCGCGGCGTGTTCGACGCCTTCTCGATGTTGATGCGGATGCGCCGGTTGGGGTCGGCCGGGTCGGTGATGTCGAAGTACGGCGCGGACGCGTTGCCCAGCTGCTTCTTCGTCCAGCCCTTCGGGATGTTGACCGTGATGCCGCCCGGGTGGGTGAACGCCTCGACGTCCAGCAGCGGGCGGGCCGGGGGGCTCGACGCGGCGACCGGGGGCTTGCCGGCGGGGGAGTCGTCGCCGTCGCCGGAGAACAGGCCGGACATGGCGAGCGCGACGACCAGCACGACCACAACGCCCCCGGCGACGGCCGCCTTCATCCAGGTCGGGGCCTGGGTGACGAGGCGCTTGAAGTCGGTGCCGGGCTGCTTCGGGGGCGCGGCCGGGGCCTGCGTCCAGTCGGTCGTGCCGAGCGGGCCGTCCTGGTACGCCGCATACCGGCTGGCGTCGGTGCGCTCCAGCTCCACGTCGGGCGCGGGGCTGGCCGGGGCACCGGAGTGCATGCGCCGCAGGGCGCCGCTGACCGTCTCGCCGGGGGCCATCATCGCCCGGCCGCCGATCTGGCCGGTCGGGGCGTGCTGCGGGGTCACGACCGTCGGCTGGTGGGTCGGGCGGACCACCGCATACGGGTCCGTCATGTGCGCGGGAGCGTTGCTGGCCAGGGGGCCGGCGAGCAGGTCGCGCAGGACCGCGCGGGCGGTCTCCACGTTCCACCGGCGGGCCGGGTCCTTCTCCAGCAGGCCGTAGAGCACGCCGGCGAGCGGGCCGGCGCGGACCGCCTGGGCCGGGGGCTCCTCGACGACGGCGCGCATCGTCTCGAACGGGTCGCGCCGGTCGAACGGCGGGCGACCCTCGACCGCCGTGTACAGGGTGACGCCGAGGGAGAACAGGTCGCTGGGCGGGCCGAACTTGGCGCCGATGGCCCGCTCGGGGGAGATGAAGTGCGGCGAGCCGAGCACCATCCCGGGCGTGGTCAGCTCGCTGTCGGTGGGCATGCGGGCCACGCCGAAGTCGGTGAGCACGCAGCGGCCGTCGCCGGCGATGAGGACGTTGGCCGGCTTGACGTCGCGGTGCAGCACGCCGGCGGCGTGGGCGACCTCGAGCGCGCCGAGCAGCGCGATGCCGATCTTCGCGACCGCGCGGGCCGCCAGGGGGCCGTCCTCCACGATCATCTCGGCGAGGCTGCGGGCCTGGAGCAGCTCCATGACGATCCAGGGGCGACCGGCCTCGGTGACCACGTCGTAGACCTGGACGACGGCCGGGTGCGACAGCGCGGCGGCGGCGCGGGCCTCGCGCAGCGTCCGCTGATACATCGAGTCGCGGTCGCTGGGCGCCATGTTCGGCGGCAGGATGACCTCTTTGACGGCCACGTCGCGGCGCAGCACCGTGTCGCTGGCGCGCCAGACGGTGCCCATGCCGCCATGGCCGATGGCGGTGCGCAGCGCATAGCGCCCGCCGATCACCACGCCCGGCGCGGCACGCTGGCCGGGCACGGGCATGCTCGTGGAGCCAGGCTCGCGGGGCTCCCGCTGCTCAGGGCCGCGCGCAGGATCGCGCCCGGCTCCGGCGGAGGCCAGAGCGCCGGTGGGTGGCAGGGGCTCGCCGTGCCACGTCGGGAGCTGAGTCACAGGCAGTAAACCGTCGTCATGAAGGGGAGATGACTTTCTCGCTGTACGACCGCGGTCCCCACTATCTTGCTTGCTGCTCGCCGGTTAAGAAAGGTGGGGTCCGGTCCTTCACCGTACCGTGACCCGTGGGCAACCCTGCGTACTGATCGTGTCGCGCTCCTGAAACGGCAGGATTGAATCCCCGCTTTCTGGGAACCGGAACGGTGCGGTGCAGCGTCTACCGCAGGGGTACCGAAACGCGCCCGGAACATCGGGGGTCTACTTTCCCTGGATTTCCTGGTGCACCTGCCGATCGGGGGGCTGGACGGACGCACGGTGCGGCGCGCCGACCCCCGGGTGCATGCCACGCTGCGACGTCTTCCGTCACTGTGCGTCGATCTGGGGCGACGATGACGGCGGCACCAAGGCGAAAAGTTACTCGCGACACCACGTGACCGTGGCGCCTGTCACCCGTTGTAGGAGGTGAGGGGTTCTTGTCTGAAGCGGACCGTGCACTTCCGACGGGGCCAGCAACTTTACGCCTCCAGTACCAATCAAGTGACGCTCAGCTATCCCAGCATCACGAGAATGATGTTGCGCTCCGTCACCTTGACCCAGTTAGTCTGTCCGTGGCACGCATGGGGCGGGCCGCTCCTTTAGACCGAAATAGAGAACTCACCGTGACGAGAGCGCTGACGCTGCCCGATCCTGCCGCCGCGGCGGCACGGGTCAGCAAGTTGACGTCGTCCTGGCCCGAGACTCCACCCGGGGCCGATCCGCTGCCCGGTCAGCTCGACCGCTGGCTCACCTCCCGGGGTGCCGAGCTCGTAGCCGTCCGACGTCACATTCACGCGCATCCGGAGCTCTCCGGCCAGGAGTTCGAGACGGCGGCCCTGGTCGCCCGCGAGCTGACCCGCGCCGGTCTGTCGCCCCGCATGCTGCCCAAGGGCAACGGCGTCATGTGCGACATCGGCTACGGCGACCGGGTCATCGCGCTACGCGCCGACCTGGACGCGCTGCCGCTGCCCGACACCAAGGACGTGCCCTACCGCTCCACCGTCGACAACGTCTGCCACGCGTGCGGCCACGACGTGCACACCACGATCCTGCTCGGCGTCGGTCTCGCCCTGGCCCAGCTGGCCGAGCGCGACGAGCTGCCCGGCCGGGTGCGGCTGCTGTTCCAGCCCGCCGAGGAGACGATGCCGTCCGGCGCGCCCGAGGTCATCGCGGCCGGCGGCCTGAAGGACGTCGCCGCGATCTACGCGCTGCACTGCGCGCCGCAGCTGCCGGTCGGGCTGGTCGGGGTCCGCTCCGGGCCGTTCACCGCCGCCGCCGACAAGATCGAGGTCCGGCTCACCGGGCGCGGCGGGCACACCGCCCGGCCGCACCTGACCGCCGACCTCGTCCACGCGCTCGGCCGGATCCTGGTGGACGTGCCGTCGCTGCTGGACCGCAAGCTCGACGCCCGCGCCGGGGTCTCCATGGTGTGGGGTGCCGTGCGGGCCGGCGAGGCGGCCAACGCGATCCCGATCGAGGGCATGGCCCGCGGCACGATCCGCGTGCTGAGCCGCGATGCCTGGCGCGACCTGCCCGAGCTGGTCACCAAGCTGGTCCACGACGTGATCGCGCCGACCGGCGCCGACGTCGAGGTCAAGTACACCCGCGGCGTCCCGCCCGTCGTCAACGACCGGCTCGCCACCGCCATCATCGCCGGCGCGGCCGGTGCCGCACTGGGCCCGGACCGCGTCGTCGAGGCCGAGATCAGCATGGGCGGCGAGGACTTCGCGTTCTACCTCGAAGGCGTGCCCGGCTCGATGATCCGCCTCGGCGTCGGCGTGCCCGGCTCCGACCACAAGGTGGACATCCACCAGTCGGCGTTCGACGTCGACGAGCGTGCGATCGGCCACGGCGTCCGGGTGATGGTGCACACGGCGCTCGCCGCCCTGAGCGCCGGCGCGTTCTGACCCGGGCCCCGCGAGCACCGCACCACCTGCGGGGACGACACCTCTATCGAAAAGCGTCACCGGTCTGATAGCCATGGGCCGTGGTCACTGAGTTGCGTGTGCACGGCGTCACGGGCACCCCGGCGGAGGACGTCCTCGACCGGCCGCTGCTGCGGCGGGTCGCGGGCGACACCGACGCCGGGTTCTTCCGCCCCCGCGCGGAGTACGGCGCGGTCACCGGCCCCGGCGGAGTGGCCCTGGAGGCCTACCGCTGGGGCAACCTCACCGCCGGAGCCGCCGCCCGGGCGCTGTGGCTGCTCCTGCTGCCGTTCATGTTCGCCAACGTCGCGATCTGGCTGCGCCCCGACGTCGGCACCCGGGCCAGGGCCGTGATCCGCGCGCTGACCAGGGTGTTCGCGCTGACCCTGACCGCGTCGTTCGTGCTGTCGTTCGTCGAGATCTCGATGGACCTCGTCGGCTGGCAGTGCGCGGCGCTGCCCCGCTGCCTGCAGGACCGCGGGTACCTGTCGGTGCTCGCCGACGGCACGTTCGCCACCACCAGCCGGCGGCTCGCCGTGACCGCCCTGGTGCCGGTCCTCGCGATCGCGTTCCTGTGGTTCCTGGGCCGGCGCACCTGGGCCCGGTACGAGGGCTACCCGGTCACCACCGACGGCGACGGCGACGGCCTGGCCCACCCGTGCTTCTGGAACGGCCGCCCGCTCGTCGGCCGGCTCCGCTCGCTGCACATCGCGGTCGCGTTCGGCACCCTCGACGCGGTGCTGCTCGGGGTGCTCGTCCCGCACGACCGCCACCCGGCCGGCTACGCCCTCGCCGCGGTCACCGCGCTGATCCTGCTGCTCGGGTTCGCGGCGGTGACCGTGCGCGCCGTCGTGGACCGCGACGTGCCGGCCGGCTGGGCGAAGCCGTTCACCCGGCTGCTCAGCCACGCCGCCGTCGGGCTGACCGGCCTGGTGCTCGCGTACGCCTGCCTCAAGCGCGACGAGTGGACCGCCACCGGCCGGATGCCGGTCTTCGGCGGCACCATCACCGTGCTGTTCGCGGTGCAGGTCGTGCTGATGCTCGGGCTCGGCGCGGTGGTCCTGGCCACCCGGCCGAGGGGCACGTTCCTGCAGGGCCTCGCGGGGCCGCTGATCGCCAGCACCGGCCTCGGCGTCGCGGTCGCGTTCGCCGCCGGGATGGCGTACCGGGTGGCCGACTTCCTCGACCGGCGGGCCGAGCCGTCCACCGCCGACTACGGCGAGGCCCGCCAGCTCATCGAGCCGCCGCCCGCGTACGAGTGGGCCGCGGCCGGCTTCGTCCTGCTGCTGGTGCTCGCGGTGCTGGTCGGGCTGAGCATGGGGCTGCCGCTGGTGCGCCGCCTGCGCCGCTACGCCCGGGTCGTCACCGACGCCGACTTCCGCGGCGGGCGGCAGCGCGACGGGCGCCGGGCCCGGCAGATCGACACCGCCGTCGCCGACTCCCTGGTCACCGACCACATTGGCCGGCTGCTCGTGTGGGTGTTCGTGCCGGCCGCCGCGGCGGCCGTCGTCGCGACCGGGTTCGCCCTGCTGGGGCGGCGGCCGATCCGGCTGGCGGCGTCGGGCTCGGCCGCGGCCGAGGTGATGTCGGCCGTCGTCACCCTGGGCACCTATCTCATCGGCCTGTCAGCGTTCGCGCTCGTGTTCATCGGCATCCTCGCGTACCGCTACCAGCGCTTCCGCCGGATCGTCGGCGTACTGTGGGACCTCGGTACGTTCTGGCCGCGGGCCGCCCATCCGCTGGCGCCGCCCTGCTACGCCGAACGGGTCGTCCCGGAGCTCGCCCGCCGTGCCGGGTGGCTCGCCGCCGAGCAGGGCGGGGTGATCCTGTCCGGGCACAGCCAGGGCACCGTCCTGGCCGCCGCGACCGTCCTGCAGCTGCCCCCCGAGGCGCAGGCCCGCACCACGCTGCTGACCTACGGCTCGCCCCTGCGCCGCCTGTACGCGCGGTTCTTCCCGGCCTACGTCAACGACGCGGTCCTGCAGCGCGTCGGCGCGGTGCTGGCCCGCCCCGAGGATGGCGTCCTCGACGCGGGTCAGCACGGCCCCCGTTGGGTCAACCTCTGGCGGGACACCGATCCGATCGGCGGCCCGGTGCAGTCGCCCACCGCACGGGATGTGCGGCTGGTGGACCCGCCGGGCTTCGACATCGCCCCGGGTGACACGGTGTTCCCCAAGGTTGACGGTCACTCCGGCTACCAGCTGCGGCCCGCGTTCGGCGCGGCCGTGGCCGGACTCGTGCAGATCCTGTCGGGCACCTCGGCGGAGCCGCCGACGGCGTCGAACCCGCCGGCGGACCCCGCCACCTGACCGGCCGGTCACCGGTCCTTGGGGTCGTCCTCGCCGCGCCGCGCCGCGGGCGGTGTGCGGTCCGGCCCCCGGTCGCCGGCAGGCGGCTCGGGGACCGGACCGGCACCGCCGCCGTCAGCCGGACCGCCGGCAGGCGGCGCGGAGACGGGGCCGGCCGCGCCCGCCGGCGCCGCATCGGCGGCGGGCGGCGCGGAGACCGCACCGTGGGCAGTCGGTGCGGAGCCGGGACCCCCGGCGGAACCAGGACCACCGACGGGACCGGGACCACCGGCGGGACCACCAACAGGACCACCAGTAGGGCCGCCGGTGGGGACCGGGCGGGTGGCGGGCGGCGCCGAGACCGGACCGCGGGCGGGCGGCACGGTGCCGGGCCGCGGCGCGGCCGGGAACGCCGGCGGGCTCCAGCCCGGCAGCGGACCCGCCGGCTGCGCACCCGCGGCGACCAGCGCCGGGCGCTTCGGGCCGAAGCGGCGGTACAGCCGGACCAGCAGGTACACCGGCACACCCAGCAGCAGGACCCACGGGGCGAGCCAGCCCAGCACCGTCAGCGCCACCTGCAGCGAGGCCAGGAACGCCTGCATGCCCTCCTTGAAGCCGGCCACGATGCCGATCTCGTCCTTGTCGCGGGTGACCGCGGCCTCCGGGCCGAGCAGCCGCAGCGTGATGGTCGACAGCGCGGTCAGGCCGTCGAGCTTGCGCTTGCGCGCCTGCAGCGACTCGAGGTCGGACAGGCGGCGCGACAGCTCCGACTCCAGCGAGGTGATCTCGCCGATCGTGGTCGCCCTCGCCAGCAGCGCCCGGATACGGTCGACGCTCGCCTCGGCGTTGTCCAGCCGCGCCTGCACGTCCACGACCTGGTCGGTCACGTCCTGCGCGGTGACGGTGCGGTCCTCCTCGTCGCCGAGCTCCTTGAGCTGCTCCAGCGTCGGGGTGAACTTCGCCGCCGGGATCCGCAGCACCAGGGTGCCGGTGGAGCGGCGGTCGTCGCTGCGGCGGTTGTCGCCGCCGACGAAGCCGCCCGCGGCGGTGGCGAACGAGATCGCCTTGGCGGCCGCGGCGTTGACGTCGTCCACGCGGACCGTCATCGTGCCGGCGTAGATGATCGAGCGGTTCTCGACGTCGAGGTTGCCGGGGGCCTTCTGACCGGTGTCCTGGCCGGGGTTCTGGCCGGGGTTCTGGGCCGGCTGCTCCTCCTTGGCGGGACCTGCGCCACCCTCGGCCGGTACCGCGCCGGGCGCCACCGCACCGCGGTCGGCCGAGCTGGGGACGGCGGAGTCGCTGCTGTCGGCGCCGCAGCCGCTCACCGCGACGAGCAGCGCGGCACCCACCGCCGTGAGGAACAGTCTGGTGCGCCTGACTGACATGACGCCTCCTGGGTAGGGTCGATCCGAGCGATCGAACTGCACCCTGGGACGCACCCGGGCGCCGCCCCGGTTCCCGCCCCAGCGTCACGGTTGCGACACGGCAGGGCCACGGCCAGAGCACGGCATCAGCGGCAGCAGCACTCGAGAGGGGACCGGAAAGCATGCGCGTCACCAAGTTCACGCACGCCTGTCTGCGCATCGAGCACGACGGCGGGGTGCTGGTGATCGACCCGGGGGTGTTCAGCGAGCCGGAGGCGCTCGACGGCGCCGACGCGGTGCTCATCACGCACGAGCACATGGACCACGTCGACATCGAGGCGCTGCGGGCGCTGAAGCAGCCCGAGCTCACCGTGCACACCCACGCCGACGTGGAGGCGCAGCTGGCCGATCTGGACGCCGACGTGTACGCCGTCGCGCCCGGCGACACGTTCGTCGCGGCCGGCATGACGGTGCGCGCCCACGGCGGCCGGCACGCGATCATCCACCCCGACATCCCGCGGATCGTCAACGTCGGCTTCGTGATCGACACGCCCGGCGGCGCGCTGTACCACCCCGGCGACGCGTTCCATGTGCCGGACGAGCCGATCGCCACCCTGTTCGTGCCGGTGTCCGCGCCGTGGCTGAAGCTCGCCGAGGCGATCGACTTCACCCGCGAGGTCGCGCCGGAGCGCGCGTTCGCGCTGCACGACAGCCTGCTGGTGGAGGCCGGTCAGCAGATGGTCACCGGGCACATGACCCGGCTGTCCGGCACCCGCTACGCCCGCCTGGAGCCCGGCGAGTCGATCTGAGGGCCCTACTGAGGGCCCGGCCAGGCCATCAGGTTGGCGAAGAGCTCCGCCTGCTCGACGGCGTCGTCGAGGGCGTGGTGCGTGTGCCGGCGCTTGGAGAGCAGGTGCGCCGGCATGCGCCCCTTCACCGCCGCGCCGATCGGCACGCCGGCCCGCACCGCGTAGAGGGTCTTGATGTCCAGGCAGCCGGAGTGGCCGAAGACGCTGGCGCCGGTGAAGCGCAGCAGGTACCAGTACAGGAACATCCAGTCGAACACGGCCGGGTAGGCGACGATGACCGGCCGCCCGGCGCCGGCCGTGCGGGTCACCCAGTCGCTGAGCTCGCCCATGGCGGTGGCCGGGTCGGCGCCGTCGCGCAGCAGCGCCGCCCGGTCCAGCCCGGACACCGCGAGCGCCGCCGGGACGAAGTCGTCGCTGATCGGGCGCAGCTCCCGGTAGAACGTGTCGGCGGTCGGGTCGGCCGCGGCGAACACCCCGTCGGACGTTCCGGCAAACCTTCCCGCGACCGCCAGCCCGACGCTCACCATCGAGTAGGGCCCCGGGATCGGGCCGTCGGCCTCGACATCGAGGGAGAAATAGACGTCCGCGCGCATCCGCTGATCCTACGATCGGGGGGTGGACGATGCGCTCGCCGCCGTGGTGGCCAGGCTCTACGCGGTGCCGCCGGAGGAGTTCGTGGCGGTGCGCGCCGAGGAGGTCGCCAGGGCCCGCCAGGCGCGCGACACCCGGCTCGCCGCCGCGATCGGCAAGCTGCGCAAGCCGACCGTCGCGGCGTGGCTGGTCAACCTGCTCGCCCACGAGCGGCCCGACCTGGTGGGGGAGCTGCTGCAGCTGGGCGCGCAACTGCGCGACGCCCAGCGCGAGCTGCGCGGCGGTGAGCTGCGCGAGCTGTCCACCCGCCGGCGCTCGATCGTCGCCGCCCTCGCCAAGGAGGCCGCCCGGCTCGCCGGCCCCGACCGGGGCAACCTGCCGCTGCCGGAGGTCGAGGGCACGCTCGCGGCAGCGCTCGCCGACGAGGCGGTCGCCGCCGCGGTACAGCAGGGGGCGTTGACGAAGTCGCTGGAGTACACCGGCTTCGGGGAGCCCCCGCGGCCGCAGCTGCGGCTCGTGCAGGGCGGCGAGGACGCGCCCCGGCTGAGCACCGTGACCGCGAAACGGTCCGCGCCGACGCAGGACGACCGCCAGGAGCGTGCCGAGGCCCGCCGCCGCGAGGAGGAGCGCCGCCGCGAGGAGGAGGAGCGGTCCAGGGCGGTCCGGCAGGCCCGGCGCGAGCTGATGACGGCGCTGCAGCAGCTCAGCGACGCCGAGACCGCGAAGGCCGAGGCGGAGCGCGCCGTCGCCGCCGCGCAGAAGGCCATCGCGTCGGCGGAGAAGCGGGTCAAACTCGCCCAGGACGCCCTCGCCGACCTGTCCTGAACCCGACCCGGGGACACCGCCACGAACGTGTGCCTACACGGTGATCGACCGGAGCAGGCAGAATGAGCCGGGTGACTCCCGAGCAGGCGGCAGCGGCGGCGAAGCAGGCCGTCCTGATGCTGGGCGGTGCGTTCAGCGACGACCCCAAGACCATGCGCCGGGCTCGGCAGATCGGCCTGACCGGCTGGGCGTTCTACGTCGCCGGCCGCGGCGGCGCCCTCGGCGACGTGCGGGCCGACACGGTGGCCGCGGCGCTCGGGTTCATCGCGCCCGAGGCCGTGCAGGACGGCTGGGACGCCGCCCGCAAGGTCGCCCCGCCCGAGCAGATCGCCGCCGACAACCTCGACGAGTGCTGCCGGTGGGGCCGCGAGCACCTGGAGAGCTTCTACGCGCTGCCCAAGCTCGTCGAGCTCGCCGAGCGGATCGTGGTCAGTGCCGAGACCGCCGGCATGCCGCTGTTCGCGGCATGGCGGGCGATGCCGCTGCCCGACGACTCACCCGGCGCCCGCGCCGCCGTCCTGGCGCACCTGCTGCGCGAGCACCGCGGCGCCGCGCACCTGCTCGCGATCCGCGCCAGCGGGCTGAGCCCCCTGGAGGCGATCATCGCCGGCCCCGAGGGGGAGGCGGGTGCGACGGCGTTCGGCTGGCAGCCGCCGTTCCCGCCGTTCGAGCCGCTCGTGCGGCGGCGCAGCTGGGCCGAGGCCCTGACCGACCGGATCGCCGGCGAGGCGTTCCGGGCACTGGCCCCCACCGAGCGCGTCGAGCTGGTCAACCTGCTCGACGCGGCGGTCACAACCGTCCAGGAGGCGGCACCCGTATGACAGCTCTGGCCGGCCTGGAGGGCTGGACCGTCCGCGGCTGCACGCTGCGCGACGTGCCGGCGATCCTGGCGATCACCCGGGCGAGCGATATCGCGGCGCTCGGTGAGCCCGACTGGTCCGAGGACGAGATCGTGGCGACGCTCACCGCCCCGACCGAGGACCCCGCCGTCGACACCTGGCTCGCGGCCGGGCCCGACGGTGAGCCGGTCGCGTGGGCGTATGTCGACAATCCGCAGCGCGGCGTCCGCGACAACGTCGAGCTCTACGCGTGGCCCGGCCGCGGCGAGCCGGCCTACGGCCCGCTGCTGCGACTGGCCGTGGCCCGGGCCGCCGAGCGGGCCCGCCGCAACGGCTTCGCGCGAGCCGTGCTGCGCGCCGGGACGCTCGCGTCGGAGACGGCGCTGGTGTCGGTACTGGAGGCGGACGGCTTCGCGTTCGTCAAGCGGCACGCCCGGATGACCCGGCCGCTGACCGGCGACGAGCGCGCCCCCTCGGGCTTCGACATCCGCCCTGTCCGGCAGGAGGAGCTGCCCCGCTTCCACGAGGTGCTGGAGTCGGCGTTCGCCGACACCCCGGACTTCCAGCCGACCCCGTACGACGCCTGGCGCGAGGCCGTGGCCGGCCTGCCATCGATCAGCTGGGACGAGTGGTTCGTGGCGCTCGTCGACGGCGAGATCGTCGGCGTGCTGCAGTCCGCCGACCAGGCCGTCGAGCGCGGCGAGGGCTGGATCAAGAACCTGGCCGTGCTGCGCGCGCACCGCAAGTCCGGCATCGGCGGGGCGCTGCTGCGCACGGCCTTCGCGGCCTACGCGGCGAAGGGCCGCGCCGGCGCCGGCCTGGGCGTCGACCTGACCAACCCGACCGGCGCGTACCACCTCTACGCCGGGGTCGGCATGACCGTGGTCTTCGCCGCCGACGTCTACGAGCGCACCCTCGACGTCTAGGGCATGGCGGTCTTCGTGGGGCGGGCCCGCAGCGCGTCGAGGTAGTCGGCGGGCGCCCCGGCCTTCGCGGCGGCGTTGGCGATCTCGGCGAGATACCAGGCCGTCGGCAGGCCGCCCTCGTACCCGTTGAAGACGTAGACCCACGCGGTAGCGTCACCGTCGAGGGTGGCGACGCGCAGGTGCAGCTTCTGGTACGTGCCGGCGAGCGCGCCCTCGACCTCGTCGAGCTGCTTCTCGTCGTTGGGGTGGACGTCGTAGAGCGCGACGAAGACCCGGTCGCCGGGCGACTCGACGATCGTGGTGACCGAGCCCTCCCAGCCGAGGACGTCCTCACCGGCAAACGTCAGCCGCCAGCCTTCCAGCCAGCCGGTGCCGATCATCGGCGAATACGGACAGTAGGCCCGCATGCGGGCTGGGTCCAGGTTCGAGCCATACGCGGCGTAATGGCGCACGGCGATGACGATAAACCCGTCAGGGTGCAGGAGAGAATACTGCAGAGCGTGTCGGATTCGGATCCACTCGTCGGCGCGCCGCCGCCGTTCGGCTGGGTCGCTGCCTGAGCCGTGCGCGGACGAGGGACAATGTGGCGACAAGGCCGAGAAGGGGTGGCGTGCGTGGGCCGGATCGTGATCATCGGAGGGGGCCCGGCGGGCTACGAGGCGGCCCTGGTCGCCGCGCAGCTCGGTGCCGAGGTCACCGTGATCGAGGCCGAAGGTGCTGGCGGTGCGTGCGTGCTGCACGACTGCGTGCCGTCCAAGACCTTCATCGCCAGCTCAAGCGTGGTGACCGCGCACCTGGACACCGAGGAGTTCGGGGTCATGGGGCCGCCCGGCGACGACGTGCGTGTCGACGGCCCGGCCGTGCACCGGCGGGTGAAGCGCCTGGCGGCGGCGCAGTCCAGCGACATCCACTCGAAGCTCGTCAAGGCGGGGGTCGAGTTCGTCACGGGCACTGCGCGCCTCGGTGAGGATACGCTCGGTCACACCCATGCGGTGCAGATCACACCGGCCGGCGGTGACGCTCCGTATGTGATTGCGGCCTCAACGGTACTGCTGGCCTCCGGCGCGACGCCGCGGGTGCTGCCGACGGCGGCGCCGGACGGCGAGCGCATCCTGGACTGGCGGCAGGTGTACGACCTGCCGCAGCTGCCCGAGCGCCTCATCGTCGTCGGGTCCGGGGTGACGGGCGCGGAGTTCGCCTCGGCGTACCTGGCCATGGGCATCGACGTGACGCTCGTCTCCAGCCGGGACCGGGTCATGCCGCACGAGGACCCCGACGCCGCGATGGCGATCGAGCGGGTGTTCCGGGCGCGGGGCATGACGATCCTCAACAACTCCCGCGCCGCCGCCGCCCGGCGGGTCGACGGCGGGGTGGTGGTCGAGCTCGCCGACGGCAGGTCCGTCGAGGGCTCGCACGTGCTGATGGCGGTCGGCTCGGTGCCGCAGACGGCCGCGCTCGGGCTCACCGAGTACGGTGTCGAGGTCGCCCCCGGCGGCTATGTCACCGTCGACCGGGTCTCCCGGACCAACGTCCCCGGCATCTACGCGGCCGGTGACTGCACCGGCCTGCTGCCCCTGGCCAGCGTCGCCGCCATGCAGGGACGGATCGCCATGTGGCACGCGCTCGGCGAGGCGGTCGCCCCGCTGAAGCTGAGCACCGTCGCCGCGAACGTGTTCACCGACCCCGAGCTCGCCTCCGTCGGCATCACCCAGTCCGACATCGACAGCGGCCGCGTCCCGGCCCGCTCGGTCATGCTGCCTCTCGCGGGCAACGCCCGGGCCAAGATGGACGGGCTCGACGACGGGTTCGTGAAGATCTTCTGCCGGCCGGCGTCCGGCCTGGTCGTCGGCGGGGTCGTCGTCGCGCCCAAGGCGAGCGAGCTGATCATGCCGATCGCCATGGCGGTGGAGAACCACCTGAGCGTCGACCAGCTCGCGCACACCATCACGATCTATCCGTCGATCTCGGGCTCGGTCGCCGAGGCCGCCCGGCAGCTGATGCTGCACGCCGAGGATTAGGCCGTCACCCGGAACGACAGCTTGATGATGTTGAGCTTGTTGACGGTGGCGGAGTCGTCCCACTGCGCGTCCGGGGTCTGCCAGTAGATGGCGTGGCCCCGGCCCGGGTGGACCCGGCAGCCCAGGTTGGAGATGTGCAGGCGGCCGTTCGTCGCCGTGTACCGCCACTGCCAGTCGGCGCAGGCCCAGCCGTCGCGGAAGGCGACCGGCACGATCATCACCCGCTCGTAGGCGGGGTAGAGCTGGTTTCTGAGCCGGGTCTGCTCCTGGCCGCGCCAGTCGTCGACCGGGTCGCCCTGCGGCGGCGTGAACGACGTGTCGATCGCCATCTCCCACCGCCCGTCGAGGGGGTCGGTGAAGGAGATCATCGACGGGTAGCTGGGCCGCTTCACCGAGCGCACCCAGCCGTTCGGTACGGCCACCGCCCAGCCGTACGTGGCGTCGGTCTCCCAGTGGAAGCCCGCCGGCAGGTCCATGACGGTGCCCCCGATGGTGCCCCGGACCTGCGGCGACTCGCTCGGGGTGGGGCTGGTCGCGCCGGACGTCGCCGGCCCGGCCGGCAGGTTGGTGGCCTGCGCGCCGGTCGGACCGGTCTGCGGCCGGTCGTCGTCACCGGAGCCGGCGATCATGACGCTGGCCCCGACGAGCAGGGCCAGCGCGACGACGACCGCGGCGATCCAGCGGCCGCGGTGCTGCCCGCCCGGGACGGTGTCGACGGCGCCGCCGTCCTCGCCCGTCCCGGCGGGGGCGTCCGGCCGGGTCGGGCGGGAGTACAGGCCCGCCCCGACCGGCGGGGACTCCGGCACCTCCGCGCTGCCGCGGGCCTTGCTGGGGAAGCCGGTCTGCGCGGGGGCGCCGGCGGACGGCCCCTGGTCCCACCGCGGGGCGTCGGTCGGCGGCGGGCTGGTCTGCTCCAGGCCCGCGGGCGGCGAGCTGACCGGTGCGTCCTGCTCGGGGGAGCCCCCGCCGAGCGGCTGCGACGAGCCGCGCGAGGACGGACCCTGGGACGACGGGCCGCGTGCGGGGCCGCGCGACGACGGGCCGCGTGAGGAGCCGCCGGAGAGGCCGCGCAGCCCGGCCGGGTGGCCCTCCCGGGAGCGGCGCGGCCGGGGCAGGCTCCACGACCAGGCCCGGCCCTCGCCGGCCGCGGCGCGCTGCAGCAGCCGCTCCGTCTCGGCGACGCCGGCGCGGGCGCGCGGGTCCTTGCGCAGCAGCGCGTTGAGGACCGGCTTGAGCACGCCCGCCCGGGTCGCCGGGTCGGGGTCCTCCGTCGCCAGGGCGGTCAGCGTCGCGTACGTCGTGGAGCGCGCATACGGGGAGCGGCCCTCGACGGCGGCGTACAGCGTGGCGCCGAGCGACCACAGGTCGGACTCGGGCCCGGAGGTGCCCTCGCGGGCCCGCTCCGGCGAGATGTACTGCGGGGAGCCGAGGATCAGCCCCGGGCGGGTGACCGCGCCGTCGCCGCCCTCGAAGACGGCGAGCCCGAAGTCGGTGAGCACCACCCGGCCGGTGTCGGCGAGCAGCACGTTGCCGGGCTTGACGTCGCGGTGCAGCACCCCGGCGGCGTGCGCGGCCTTCAACGCGTTGAGCACCGCGAGGCCGATCTGCGCGGCCCGCTCCGGCGGCAGCGGCCCGTCGTCGGTGATGACCTGGTGCAGCGAGCGCGACGGCACGTACTCCATCACGATCCACGGTGCCTGCTCGCTCTGCACGACGTCGTAGATGCGCACCACGTTGGCGTCGTTGAGCCGGGCGGCGGCGCGGGCCTCGCGCAGGGTGCGCAGCCGCAGCTCCTCGCGCTCCTCGGCGGTCAGCCCCTCGGGCGGGACGACCTCCTTGATCGCGACGTCGCGGCGCAGCATCTCGTCGCGGGCGAGCCACACCCGGCCCATGCCACCGGCGCCGAGCGACTCGATCAATCGGTAGCGCTCGGCGATCAGGGATCTGGACGGCGTCATCACCGCAGACGCTACCCAACGGGGGCATGTTGCAGACAGCCCGGATCCTGCTCAGGTCACTCTTCTCAGTCGGTGCGGGACCGCAGCACCATGACCAGCAGGATGACCAGCCCGATACCGACCAGACCGGCGCCGATCAGGGCCACGGGCAGGATGCGGAACGTGTCGAGCACCTTCTGCTGGGTCGGCGCCGCGTCGTCGGCGGTGAAGGTCACCGTCACGGTCACCGTGTACAGGTCGACGTCCTTGCCGGCGTCCTCGCCGATGGCGACGGTGCCCGGGATGGCCAGCGGCGCGTTGCCGGGCGCCGGGTCGAGGGTCGCGCCGACGGTGACCGTGGCACCGCCCGCGACCGGGGCCGACGGGCGCTGCACCGTGCACCGCGCCGGGTCGAGGAAACCCAGCGGCGTGGGCAGCGTGGCCTCGCTGTTGTCGCCCTCCGGGAGCACGACCCGGCCGGTCGAGCCGTCGGTGCACTCCAGGTCGAGCACGACGGGCCCGCCGCGGCCGCTGGTGCTGCCCGCGAACCGCACCGTGACCTGCAGCTGGTGCGCCTCCTCGAACAGGTAGGTCGCGGTGCACTTCGCGGCCGGCTCGGCGGCGGTGAGCGGCACGACGTCGGCGCCGACGTTCGGCACGTCCTGCGACTCGCCCGGGTCGCAGGCGAACGAGCTGAGCCGCCAGCTGCCGTCGACCGTCGCGAGCGGCGGCAGCGGCGTCACCAGGTACTCCCCGAGCGGCAGCGCGCCGGGCACGCCCTGGGCGATCGCGGCCTCGCCGAACGCGGTGGTGGTCGCGACGCCCGACCAGCCGGGCACGCCCTGGGTGCGCGGCGTGATCACGAACGACGCCGCGCCGACGCCGCCGACGGTCACCGAGCGCAGCTGGATGCTGCCGCCCTTGCGGGTGACCCGCAGCGTGCAGTCGGTCGGGGCACCGGCGGCCACCAGGACCGTGACGGAGAGCCCCTCGGGCTTGACCTCGGTCCCGCCGCACGCGGCCCCCGTGAGGCTCCACGCGGCGGCCTCGCCGGCCGGGGCGGTCAGCGTCACCGGGTACGCGCCCGGCAGCAACGTGGACAGGTCGGCCCCGGTCGCGACGACCGCGGAGCCGTCCCCGGCCGGCGCGGCCTGCAGCAGGCGTGGCGGGTCGGCGCCGCCGCCGGAGGCGACGGACAGGTTGAACGCGCCGCCGGGCGCGTCGCCGAAGAGCCGCAGCGTCAGCCCGGGCGGCGACGCCGGCGGGGTGTAGGTGAACGTGCAGGTGACGACCTCACCGGCGGCGAGGGTCACGGTGGCGGTGCCGGTCGGCACGTCGGTCGTGGAGAGGCTGCGCCCGGCGCCGCTCTTCGCGCAGCTCAGGTCGGTGAGCGTCCAGCCGGCCGGGGTGCGCGACACGACCGTGCCGGGCGCCCCGCCGGAGCTGCGCACCAGGGTCGCGTCGGTGCTCGCGTCGGCGTGGATGCGCTGGTCGGCGGCGTAGCTGGCGCTGGCGTCGAAGGCGAAGCGCTGCGGGTAGCCGACCGGCGTCGCGGTGCGGGCCCTCACCACCAGCGTGCCCGGGGCCTGCGCGGACTTCACGTAGTACGCGAAGCAGAACACGTGCCGCACGCCCGCGGGGAAGCCGAGCCACTGCACGTTGCCGCCGGCGTGACCGTCGGCGGCGCAGCGCAGGACGCCGAAGCCGTACCCCGGGCGGCTCGCGGCCAGCAGCGGGTCGCCGGGCGTGCCGCCCTGCACCCACAGCTGCCGGTGCGTGGCCGCGCTCGCCTGCTCCGGGGACAGCTGCAGGGTGACCGCGCCGTCGATGAGCTTGTCGGTCCTGCGCCCGGTCGCGTCCAGCAGCGGCACCTGCGCCGTGGTCTCGCCGGAGTCGACGGCGGGGGCGGTCACCGTCGACAGCGCGCCCTTCTTCTCCTGGCCCGGCCCCAGCGAGAAGTGCCAGCCGGGCAGCGCCGTGCAGCCCGCGCCGTTGGCCGCCTCGATCGCCGGGTCGACCGCCTGGCCGTCCTTGTAGGCGCTGCCGCGGCCAGGTGCCGACGCCGCCTCGATCCGGTCGTCGCGGACGCGGTTGGCCATGACGTCGGCGTACGAGTCGCAGGAGCGCGCCGCGAACGTGATCCGGTAGCGCAGCGATGCGGAGACGGCGGCCGGCTGCTCGCCCTCGCGGGCCCCGGCGGGCGCCGCGGGCAGCAGCGTCGCGAGCAGCACGCCGACGAAGAGCGCCGATGCCACCCGGAATGGGACGTTTGTCAATGCGCCCCCCAAACTCGCCATCGACTCCCGTTCCGCTTGAGTATGCGCCGCCGATGCATGCGTATGCTCGCAGGACGGCAACGTTTCGCACACTTTCAGGGGGTCACGGTGCCCGAGGAACCGCTGTTCAAGGTCGTTCGCGGCACGCCGACGGCCGAGGAGGTCGCGGCGATCGTCGGCGTGTTGCTCAGCCGGCGGGCCGCGCCGGTGGCGGCTCCGGCGCCGGTGTCGCGCTGGCGGCAGAGCGCCCGGCCGGGGTCCCGTCCCCGCTGGCGGTAGCGCCCGCGGACGGATGCCCGGGTCCGCCGCCATCCGGTCCGCCCGTCGCCGACGGTTCGCCCACCGGCGGTTGACCTGCCGTGGGGCCGGCAGTGGGATCGGCCAGTGGTTCGGTGCGCGGGTCGGCGGCCGGGGCCTCGTCGGCGCGCGGCCCGTCGGCGGGTGGTGGGGTCGTCGGGGGTCGCCGGCGCGGGATCGCGATCGGCGGCAGGGCGGGCAGGGTCGGCCAGCGGCGCGCCTCCCGCTCGTCGAGCAGGCGCTCGGCCTCGGCGAGGGTCGGCAGGTCCGCGACGAGCTGCTGGCCGCAGGAGCGGCAGATCAGCGCGGCGCCCGGGACCCGGTCGTAGCAGAAGGGGCACTGCCGCTGGTCCAGGGACCGGCCGCGCTCGACGCCGACCCAGGCCATGAACTTGATGATCACGAACATGGCGACCGCCAGCAGCATGAACTGCAGCAGGTCGTTGAGGAACACGCCGTACTTGATCGGGGTGCGGTGCAGCGTGATCTGCAGCTTCTGGAAGTCCGGCTCGCCCACCACCGCCGCGACGACCTGCAGGAACAGGTTCGTCACGAACGACTGCACGAGCGTGGCGAACGCGGCTCCGATGATGAAGCCCAGGGCCAGGTCCAGGACGGTGCCGCCGATCGCGATCGCCTTGAACTCCGCCCAGAGCTTCCGCATGGCCGCGATGGTACTAACGTCCGTCCCGTGAAGACGTTCATCCTCGCCTCGGCCAGCCCCGCCCGTCGCAACCTGCTGCGGTCCGCCGGGATCGAGCCCCGGGTCATCGTCAGCGGCGTCGACGAGGCCGCGGTGGAGGCCGAAGGCGGCGCCGGCCTGCCCGGCACGCTCGCCGAGCGCAAGGCTTTTGCGGTCGCCGGCGCGCTCCCGCCGGACCTCGCCGGGGCGCTCGTGCTGGGCTGCGACTCGATGCTGGCCTTCGACGGCGAGGTGCTCGGCAAGCCCGCCGACGCCGCCGAGGCGGTGGCCCGGTGGAAGGCGATGCGGGGGCGCTCCGGCGTGCTGCAGACCGGGCACTGCCTGATCGACACGGCGACCGGCAACAATGCCGCGAAGACCGTCGAGACGGTCGTGCACTTCGCCGAGCCCGACGACGAGGAGGTGGCGGCCTACGTGGCGACCGGCGAGCCGCTGCATGTGGCCGGCGCGTTCACCATCGACGGGCTCGGCGGCGTGTTCGTCGAGCGCATCGAGGGCGACCACGGCAACGTGGTCGGGCTGTCGCTGCCGACGCTGCGGACGCTCATGACGATCCTGGGCGTGCGGCTGACCGACTACTGGTCGGACAGGACCGGGTCATGACGGGACGGACGCCGGCGCGCACCGGAGCGCCGGCGCTCGTGCCCGCGTCCGGCCCGGCGGCCGGCGGGCTCACACCGGCTCGACGGCTCGACGGCTCGGCGCGGCGCCACGGGCTGGCCGGCGCGCTCCAGCTGCGTCACCACCACCGCGCTGAGCAGCAGGAACGCGGGCACGAGCAGAAACGCGGGGTGCGGGCCGACCGCGTCGGCGAGCGAGCCCAGCGCGAACGGGGCGACCGCGAAGGAGATCCCGACGGCGAAGGAGGCCCGGGCCGCGGCGAGGTCCGGCCGGCCGCCGGAGTGCGCCAGGGCCAGGCCGATGCCGAGCGGGTAGTGCAGGCCGACGCCGAGCCCGCAGACGAACAGGCCGAGCATCGCCGGCCACGGCACCGTCGCCGCCCAGAACAGCGCGAACCCGGCCGCCGACACGCCCAGCGCGGCCAGGAGCACGCGGGTGGGGCGGTGCCGCAGCAGCAGCCGCCCACCGGCGATCCTGCCGGTCACCATGCCGGCGATCATCGTCGACACCGCGGCCGTGGCGACCCCCGGCGACACGCCCGCGTGGGCGCGCAGCACGTCGCTGCCCCACAGCGTCAGGCAGACCTCGACCGAACCGGTCGCGAACAGGCTCGTCGCGGCCAGCCAGTACGCGGCCGGCAGCCGTCCCGCGCCCGCGCCGTGCGGGTCGCCGTGCGGGAGGGGTTCCGGTGCCCGTACACCCGCGAACACCGCCAGCAGGACGGTCGGGACCACCACGAGCACCAGGCCGGTGCGCCACCCGAGACCGAGGCCGTAGGCGAGCCCCACGACCAGCGGGGCGACCAGGCCGACGGCGGCGGCCGCGGCGTTGGCCTCGCTGATCGCGGCCGGGCCGGCGGTGCCGTGGTGCTCGGTGAGGGCCGCGACGACCCCGTTGACCAGCAGCGACCCGCCGAACGACGCAAGGGTCGCGAAGGTCAGGGTCAGCGCCAGGTGGTGCGCGGCGAACATGCCCATCGCGGCGGCGCTGACCAGCGTCAGGCCGGCCCAGATGAGGCGGTTGCGGCCGTACCGCCGGGTCAGCGCGGGGATGACGGCGCCGCCGATGATGCCGCCGACCGCGAAGCCGGTGCCGTGCAGGCTCGCGAGCGTGCGGCTGATGTGCAGCTCGTCGCGCAGCAGCGGGGCCACCGGCCCGAACCCGTAGAGGAAGTAGCACCACAGGGAGAGCTGCACATAGATGACCCAGGTCAGGCGGTCACGGACGAGTCGCGGCACCACCTGACGGTGTCACGGCCCCTCCCGGGGTGGAAGGGGCCGTGACGGTGATGGTCGTTACCGGTACAGCTAGCGCACGCCCCTGGCGAAGGCGCGGGACGCCCAGACGACGGTGACCAGGGTCAGGCCGCCGATGACCGCCCCGGCCTGCCACACCGAGTCGGCGCCCGGGTCGCCGGCGAACAGGGCCCGGACGCCGTCGGTGGCCCAGGAGAACGGGTTCCAGTCGGCGACGCGCCTGAGCCAGCCGGGCGCGAACGTGAGCGGCAGCAGGATGCCGGCGGTCAGCAGCAGCGGCTGCGAGATCGTGTTGAGCAGCGGCGCGAGGGCGTCCTCGCTGCGCAGCTTCAGCGAGATCGCGTACGAGAACGCGGACAGCATCAGCGAGATGACCGCCATGAGGGCGAACGCGCCGAGCACGTCCAGCACGCCGACGCTCAGGCCGAACCCGACCGCGACGACGACGATGAGCGCCGCCTGGAACAGCAGCGACACGACGTCGCGCAGCGACCGGCCGACCAGCAGGGCCAGGCGGCTGACCGGGGTGACCCGGCTGCGCTCGATGACGCCGGCGCGCAGCTCGGCGATCAGGCCGAAGCCGGTGAACAGCGAGCCGAACATCGCCAGCAGCACCAGCAGGCCGGGGACGAACAGCTCGTAGGCCTCGGCGTCGGTGCGCACGCCCAGGGCCGGCTTGAGCAGCGGGGCGAACAGCAGCAGGTAGAACAGCGGCTGCACGACCCCGACGATCAGCCACACCGGCTGGCGGAGCATGAGCTGCATCTGGCGGGCGAAGACGAGCCAGGTGTCGCGGAGGAATTTCATCGCTACTCAGCTTTCCCGAAGTGAACGGCCGGTCTTGGTGAGGAAGACGTCGTCGAGGCTGGGGCGGTGCAGCTCCATCTGCTTGAGCTCGACACCGGCGTGGTCGAGCAGGCGCAGGATGTGCGGGATCGCGACGGAGCCCTCGTCCACGTACAGCCGCAGCGAGTGGTCCTGGCTCTGCTCGATCTTGCGGACGTAGTCCTGGCCGCGCAGCAGCGCGGTGGCGGCCTCGGCGGCGCCGTTGACGCCGACGGTGACGACGTCGCCGGCGACCTCGCGCTTGAGGTCGTCGACGGTGCCCTCGGTGACGATCTCGCCGTGGTCCATGATCGCGATCCGGTCGCAGAGGGCGTCGGCCTCGTCGAGGTAGTGCGTGGTGATGAAGACCGTCATGCCCTCGTCGCGCAGGCGGCGGACCTCGTCCCACATGTGGGCGCGGCTCTGCGGGTCCAGGCCGGTGGTCGGCTCGTCGAGGAACACCACCTTCGGCCCGTGGATGATGCCGAGCGCGATGTCGACCCGCCGGCGCTGGCCGCCGGAGTAGGTCTTGGTCTTGCGGTCCGCGTACTCGGTCAGCTGGAACGCCTCGAGCGCCTTGGTCGCCCGCTGCTGCGCCTCGGCCTTGTGGATGCCGTAGAAGCGGGCCTGCAGCACCAGCTCCTCGCGGGCGGTGCTCTCGTCCCAGGTGCTGCCGCCCTGGGCGACGTAGCCGATACGGCGGCGCACCTCGCCGGGGTCCTTGAGCAGGTCGGCGCCGGCGATGACGGCCTCGCCGCCGTCGGGTGTGATGAGCGTGGCCAGCATCCGCAGCGTCGTGGTCTTGCCGGCGCCGTTGGGGCCGAGGAAGCCGTAGATCTCCCCCTCCTTGACGGAGAGGTCGACCCCTCGCACCGCCTCGACGACCCTGGTCTCTCGACCGGCCCTGGAGCGGTACGACTTCCGCAGGCCCTTCGTCTCGATCATGACGGACTCCCCTGTCGTCTCGTGTTCGCAGGGGCAACGTAACGCGATATAGTTTATGTCGTCAAGACTTCTCTATATCGCGTTTACTCCTCGTCCCCGTCGTCGGGCTCGCCGAACTGCTCCCGGATGGCCTTGCGCCAGGCCTCGGCGCTGTGCTCGCCGGCCTCCTCGACCTCGTTGAAATGCACGCCCTCACCAGCCTCGACCCGGGCGGCGACGTCGTGGCACCAGCGGGCCTCCGCCTCGGCGCGCACGGTGGTCAGCTCGAACTGCCAGGCGACGTGCGGGGGCTTGCCGACCGCCCACTCGTCCGCGCTATCGCGATAGGTCGCCACCCAGCTCTCCAGGAGCCGTGCCCGGGCCCGCAGCGCGCCGGCCGCCTCGGCCCGCGGCAGCGACGGCAGGAACGCGAACGCGGCGAGGAACGGGTCGATCGGCTCCTTGTACTCCCACCAGTACCGGCGCAGCAGCGCTTGGTACTCGACCTCGCCGGCCTTGGTCAGCCGGTACCGGGTGCGGGCCGGCCGGCCGCCCACCTGCTCGGTGCCGACCGCCTCCAGCAGGCCCTCGTCGGTCAGCTTGCGCAACGCGTGATAGATCGACCCGGGCTGGACGTCGGCCCAGCTCTCCACGTTCCAGCTGGCCAGCTCCTTGCGGATGTCGTAGCCGTGGACGGGCTGCAGGTACGAGATCAGCCCCATGATCATCAAACGCGTATTAGACACCGTTTGACTATGACATTGTTGGCAACGGCGACTGTCGTACAGGTCGCTTAGACTGCGCGGAGGGTTACCCAAGGGAGCGTTCAGCGTGCGCAAGGTTCTCATCGCCAACCGGGGCGAGATCGCCGTCCGCGTCATCCGGGCCTGCCGCGACGCCGGCCTGGCCAGCGTGGCGATCTACGCCGACTCGGACCGCGACGCGCTGCACACCCGGCTCGCCGACGAGGCCTATGCGCTCGGCGGTGACACCGCCGCGGCGTCCTACCTGCGCATCGACCGGGTGATCGAGGTCGCCCTCGCCGCCGGCGTTGACGCCGTGCACCCCGGCTACGGGTTCCTCTCGGAGAACGCGGACTTCGCCCAGGCGGTCATCGAGGCGGGGCTCACCTGGATCGGGCCCGCCCCGCAGGCGATCCGCGACCTCGGCGACAAGGTCACCGCGCGGCACATCGCCCAGCGCGCCGGCGCGCCCCTCGTGCCCGGCACCGCCGAGCCCGCCCGCGACGCCGACGAGATCGTCGCGTTCGCCCGGGAGCACGGCCTGCCGGTCGCCATCAAGGCCGCCTTCGGCGGCGGCGGCCGCGGGCTGAAGGTCGCCCGCACCATCGAGGAGATCCCGGCCCTGTTCGAGTCCGCGACCCGCGAGGCGGTCGCGGCGTTCGGCCGCGGCGAGTGCTTCGTCGAGCGGTATCTCGACCAGCCCCGCCACGTCGAGGCCCAGGTCCTCGCCGACCAGCACGGCAACGTGATCGTCGTGGGCACCCGCGACTGCTCCCTGCAGCGGCGCCACCAGAAGCTCGTCGAGGAGGCGCCCGCGCCGTTCCTCACCGACGCCCAGCGCGCGCAGATCCACGAGTCGGCGAAGGCCATCTGCCGCGAGGCGGGCTACCACGGCGCCGGCACCGTGGAATACCTGGTCGGCAACGACGGCACCATCTCCTTCCTGGAGGTCAACACCCGGCTGCAGGTCGAGCACCCGGTCAGCGAGGAGACCGCCGGCATCGACCTGGTCCGCGAGCAGTTCCGCGTCGCCGACGGCGAGAAGCTGCGTTTCGACACCGACCCCGAGCCGCGCGGGCACTCCATCGAGTTCCGCATCAACGGCGAGGACCCGGGCCGCGGCTTCCTGCCCGCCCCCGGCACTGTCACCGAGCTGCGCCTGCCGACCGGCCCGGGCGTGCGCGTCGACACCGGCATCGAGTCCGGCAGCGTCATCGGCGGCAACTTCGACTCCCTCCTGGCGAAGGTCATCGTCACCGGCGAGACCCGGGAGCAGGCCATCGAGCGGGCCCGCCGGGCCCTGGACGAGATGGTCGTCGACGGCATGGCCACCGCGCTGCCCTTCCACCGCGCCGTCCTGCGCGACGAGGCCTTCACCGCGGCGCCGTTCCGCGTGCACACCCGCTGGATCGAGACCGAGTGGGTCAACACGGTGCCGCCGTTCGCCGCGCCCGCCGGTGACCTGCCCGCCGCCGAGGAGCGCTCGACGGTCGTGGTCGAGGTCGGCGGCAAGCGCCTGGAGGTCTCCCTGCCGGCCGGCTTCGGCACGGCCGCCGCAGGCCCGGCCGCGGGCGCCGCGGCTGGTGCCGGTGCCGCGCCGCGCCGCCGCGCCGGCGCCAAGAAGCAGGCCGGCGCCGCCGGCGGCGGCGACGCCCTCACCAGCCCCATGCAGGGCACCATCGTGAAGATCGCAGTCTCTGAGGGTGACACGGTCGCCGAGGGGGATCTGATCGTTGTGCTGGAGGCGATGAAGATGGAGCAGCCCCTCAACGCCCACAAGGCCGGCGTCGTCACCGACCTGTCCGCCAAGGTCGGCGAGGTCGTCTCCTCGGGCGCCGTCATCGCGACGTTGAAGTAGCCCGCCGGCCGGTCGGCCCCGGGTCGGCCCTGGTCGGTCCTGGTCGGCCCTGGTCGGCCCGGTCCGAGCGGCCCCAGCTCTGGCCGGCCTCAGCCCCGGGTGGCCCCAGCTCGGGCCGGCCTCAGCCCCGGGTGGCCCCAGCTCGGGCCGGCCTCAGCCCCGGCCACCCCCGGCCCGGCCGCCCGAGCCCCGGCCAGACCCGGCCACAGCTCTGCCTCGGCCTGCCAGACGCTGGGCCGGTCGCGCCGCGTCAGCGGGAGCTTGCGTGGTGGCGGTCGGCGGCGTGGGCGCCTGAGCTGACGTGCAGCGGGACGGCGACCACCGCGGTGCCGTACGCGCACAGCTCGGCCCACGTGTTGGTGAAGTCGCGGTGGTCGAAGCGCATCCCGACCACGGCGTTGGCGCCCCGCTGCTCGGCGACGTGGACCATCTGGCCGACCGCCTTCGCCCTGGTCTGCACCAGGAACTGGGACATGTCCAGGCCAGGGCCGCCCTCGGTGGACCGCAGGCCGGCGGCGAACGGGTTCCGCGACGTCGCGCACACGCCCAGCACCTCGCCGAGCACCGTGGTGATCTCGTACCCGGGTAAACCCTCAGTCGTTACAACCAGCACAAATAAATCGTATGCACATATGTACGGTTTAGGGTGCATCTAGCGGGAACCACCTCAGCCTTGCCCCGGGGTGGCGGCGGGGGTGACGGTGATTCCTGCGGCGAAACGGAGCAGGTCGGGCTCCGGCAGCGGCACCGCCGTCGCCGACTGCACCACGAGCAACCGGCCGTCGCCCAGGTCGACCTGCAGCGCGGTGTACTCGCCAGAGGTGTGCAGCGTGGCGGGGCGGCCGCCGGCGTCGACGGCGCGGCCCGGGGACCGGTCGGCGGTCACGCCCAGCATCACCGTGATCTTGCCGATGAAGGACTCGTCGGGGGTGGTGCCCGGCGGGCAGAAGGTGACGGCCGAGGCGCTGATGTTGTCGATCGTGGCGCCGGCGGGGACGAGCGTGAACTCGAAGGGCGCCGGGGCGGTCACCGGCACCGCCGCGAGGCTCTTCGCGAGGCCGGCCAGGTGCTCCGCCGGCACCCGGGGAAACGCCCGCAGCTCGAGCCACTGCCCGGGGCCCTCCTGCCACACGAGGGACAGCTCCGGCTCGCCGGCGTGGGACCACGTGACGGCCGCGCCCTGGACGCCGCGGACGGCCAGCGGGGTGATGCCGGTCGCGGCGGCGAGGACGCCGGGGCGCGAAGGGCTCGCCGTCAGCGTGGCGGTGACGCCGGGCGCGCCCGGCATCGGCAGGCTGAGCGTCGGCAGGCCCGCGGCCAGCCGCAGGTCCGGCGGGCCGGCGGCGCCCTCGGCGGGCGGGCTCAGCGGGAACGTGACCGCCGCCGCGACCGGCAACACCCCCGACGCGCTGTTCATGGCGCCGAGCAGTCCTGTGCCAGCGCGGCGACCGCCGCCGCGACCGGCAGCACCCCCGACACCGCCCCCGGGTCCCGCGGGCGCAGCGACACGGCGCCCGCGGCGGCCTCGCGCTCCCCGACGACGGCGACGTACGGCACCTTGCGCGCCGCCGCCTGGCGGATGCGAGCGCCGAGGCTGCCCTCGGGCCACTCCTCGACCCGCAGGTCGGCAGCGCGGCAGGCGCGCAGGAACGCCCCGCCCGCGAAGGCGTCCGCGACGGGCAGCACGGCCACCTGCAGTGGCGCGTACCAGGCCGGGAACGCCCCGTCGTGCACCTCGATGAGGTGCGCGAAGAGCCGCTCCATGCTGCCGGCCACGCTGCGATGCACCATCACCGGCCGGCGCCGCTGCCCGTCGGCGTCCACATAGGACAGGTCGAACCGGGCCGGCTGGAAGTAGTCGACCTGGACGGTCGCGAGGGTGCTCTCCCGGCCGGCGTGGTCGAGCAGCTGCACGTCGATCTTCGGGCCGTAGAAGGCCGCCTCTCCCGGCGCCTCGACGTAGGACACGCCGGCCTCCTGCAAGGCCTCGCGCAGGACCGCGGACGCCTTGTCCCACATAGCGGGGTCGTCGACGTACTTGCCGCCGTCGCCGCGCAGCGACAGGCGGAACGACGCCGGCTGGAAGCCCAGCGCCGCGTGCGCGACCCGCATGAGCCGCAGCGACTCGACGACCTCGGCGCGCACCTGCTCCTCGGCGCAGAAGACGTGGCCGTCGTTGAGGGAGATCGCCCGGACCCGCGACAGCCCGCCGAGGACGCCGGAGCGTTCGGCGCGGTACTGCCCGCCGATCTCCCCGATGCGCAGCGGCAGCTCCCGGTACGAGCGGCCGCGCGCGCCGAACACGGCCGCGTGGTGCGGGCAGAGGCTCGGGCGCAGCACGAACGCGTCGTGCTCGCTCAGCGCCATCGGCGGGAACATGTCGTCGGCGAAGTGCGGCAGGTGCCCGGACCTGACGTACATCTCCTGTTTGGCCAGCGGCGGCGAGTACACGTGCTGGTAGCCGTTGCGGCGTTCGAGGGCGTGGATGTAGTCCTCGACCGCGCGGCGGGCGGCGGCGCCGGCGGGCAGCCACAGCGGCAGCCCCGCGCCGACGAGCGGGTCGGAGTGGAACAGTTCGAGGTCACGGCCGAGTTTGCGGTGGTCCTGCATGAGGAGACTCCCTGTGGTTGGCAGGGGCGCGCACCTCGGATGCAGCAAAAAGCTCCGGAGCGCAACGCCCCGGAGCACGGTGTGGACAGCGAGCTGTCAGCGCCGCCGGGGAAGGCCCGGCGTCGTCGTGGACAGTGCGCTGCGACTCATGCCCCAGACAATAGCGCGCGGCCGCCGCACCGCGACGGGTATAAACGTCCGGTGCCTGAAGGTCACACCATCCACCGTCTCGCCGGGCGGCACCGGGAGCTGTTCGCCGGCCGGGCCGTCGCGGTCAGCAGCCCGCAGGGGCGCTTCGCCGACGGCGCCCGCCGCGTCGACGGGCGGGTGCTGCTGGACACCTCCGCCCACGGCAAGCACCTGCTGCACCACTACGAGGGCGACGTGACGCTGCACGTCCACCTCGGGCTCTACGGCAAGTTCACCGACGGCGAGGGCGGCGCCCCGCCGCCCGTCGGCGAGGTCCGGCTGCGGATGGCGAACCCGGCGCACTGGCTGGACCTGCGTGGCCCGACGGCGTGCGAGCTGCTCGACCCGCTGCAGGTCGAGGCCCTGCGTGCCCGGCTCGGCCCGGATCCCCTGGCCGAGGAGGACGACGGCGGGGTCGGGGCGTTCGCCGCGATCAAGCGGTCGGACCGGCCGCTCATGGCGCTGCTGATGGACCAGTCGGTCGTGGCCGGCGCCGGGCTCATCTACGTGACGGAGGCGCTGTTCCGGGCCGGGCTGCGCCCGACGGTCCCCGGGCGGCGGCTGACCCGGCGCCGGTGGGACGCCATCTGGCAGGACCTGCGGGTCCTGATGCGCAGCGGGGTGGCCGACGGCCGCATCGACACGGTCCGCGACCTGCACACGCCCGAGGCGATGGGCCGCGCGCCGCGGGTCGACCGGCACGGCGGGGAGGTCTACGTGTACCGCCGCGCCGGCCTGCCCTGCCTCGTCTGCGGCACCCCGGTGCGCACCGCGGAGCTCAACGCCCGCAACGCGTACTGGTGCCCGGTGTGCCAGGCGACCCGCTGATGGTCGCCGCCCTCGAGCTGCACCTCGACGAGCGGGCCACCCGGCGGATCCGCGTGCTGTGGGACCTGCTGGAGGACCTCGGCGTGCAGACGCTGCGCACGCCGCACGACGGCCGGCACCGCCCGCACGTGTCGCTGGTCAGCGCCCGTGCGCTCGACCCCGACGCGGTCGCCGAGGCCCTCGCGCCGGTGCGGGTCGCCGCGCCGCTGCGGCTCAACTTCCAGTTCGCCGGGGTGTTCGTCGGCCGGGTCGTGTTCCTCGGGCTGGCGCCGACCCCGGACCTGATGCGCCACCAGGCCCTGGTGTGGCGGCACCTCACCGACGCCGGCATCGAGAGCCTGCCCCTGTACGACCCGGGCGAGTGGGTGCCGCACTGCACCGTGTCGATGCGGGTGCCCCGGCCGATCCTCACCGAGGCGCTGCGCCGCTGCCTGGAGGTGCTGCCGATCGAGGCGACCGTGATCAGGGCCGCCGTCGTCGACTACGCCCGCGACATCTACCGCGAGCTGCCGTAGGCCCCGACCGGCGCCGGCCGGGCCGCGGGCCCGGACGCGGCGGGCCGGACGTGGCGGCCCGGACGCGGCCCCGGGCCCCGGCTACAGCGGGATGTTGCCGTGCTTCTTCGGCGGCAGCGTCTCGCGCTTGGTGCGCAGCAGCCGCAGCGCCCGCACGATCTCCACCCGCGTGGTCGACGGCGGGATGACCCCGTCGATGTAGCCGCGCTCGGCCGCCACGTACGGGTTGGCCAGGGTGTCCTCGTACTCCTGGATCAGCTCGGCACGCAGCGCCGCCGGGTCCTTCGCGTCGCGCAGCTCCTGCCGGTACAGGATGTTGACCGCGCCCTGCGCGCCCATGACCGCGATCTGGGCCGTCGGCCAGGCGAAGTTCAGGTCGGCGCCGAGGTGCTTGGAGCCCATGACGTCGTACGCGCCGCCGTACGCCTTGCGGGTGATGACGGTGACCTTGGGGACGGTGGCCTCGGCGTAGGCGTAGATCAGCTTCGCGCCGCGCCGGATGATGCCGTCCCACTCCTGGCTGGCGCCGGGCAGGAAGCCGGGCACGTCGACGAAGGTGAGGATCGGGATGTTGAACGCGTCGCAGGTCCGCACGAAGCGCGCGGCCTTCTCCGAGGCGTCGATGTCCAGGCAGCCGGCGAAGTGCATCGGCTGGTTCGCCACGACGCCGACCGGGTGACCCTCGACCCGGCCGAAGCCGATCAGGATGTTCTGCGCGAACAGCGGCTGCACCTCGAGGAAGTCCTCGACCACCGACTCGATCACGGTGTGCATGTCGTACGGCTGGTTCGCCGAGTCCGGGATGACGGCGTCCAGCACCAGGTCCTCGTCGGTCACCTCCAGTGCCGCCGGCAGGGGCACGACCGGCACGTCGTCCATGTTGTTCGACGGCAGGTAGGACAGCAGCGCCTTCACGTACTCGATCGCGTCGTCCTCGTCGGAGGCGAGGTAGTGCGCGTTGCCGGACTTCGTGTTGTGCGTCCGCGCCCCGCCCAGCTCCTCGAACTCGACGTCCTCACCGGTCACCGTCTTGATCACGTCGGGTCCGGTGATGAACATGTGCGAGGTCTGGTCGACCATCACGGTGAAGTCGGTGACTGCGGGGGAGTACACCGCGCCGCCCGCGCACGGCCCCATGATCAGCGAGATCTGCGGGATCACGCCGGAGGCCCGCACGTTGCGGAAGAAGATCTCGCCGTAGAGCCCGAGGGAGACCACGCCCTCCTGGATGCGGGCGCCGCCGGAGTCGTTGATCCCGACCACCGGGCAGCCGATCTTCATCGCCAGGTCCATGACCTTGACGATCTTCTCGCCGAAGACCTCGCCGAGGCTGCCGCCGAAGACCGTGAAGTCCTGCGCGAAGACGCAGATCTGGCGCCCGTCGACGGTGCCGTACCCGGTGACGACCCCGTCGCCGTAGGGCCGGCTCCGCTCCAGGCCGAAGTTGGTGGACCGGTGCCGGGCCAGCTCGTCGAGCTCGACGAACGACCCCGGGTCGAGCAGCATGTCGATCCGCTCGCGCGCGGTCTTCTTGCCCCTGGCGTGCTGCTTCTCCACCGCCCGGGCCGAGCCCGCGTGCACCGCCTCATCGGTGCGCCGGCCCAGATCGGCCAGCTTCCCGGCGGTCGTGTGGATGTCCGCGCCGACACCAACCTGCTCAATGGTCACGTCCGGCATCGTAATGCGGTGGGGATACGGTCGACCTGTGAACATTTACACCGACCTGGAGCGCCCGCCGCTGCGGGCCGCCGCGCTCCGGCGTGCGCTGGTCGTGCCCGGCGGGTTCTGGACCGACCTGCGCGTGGTCGAGGAGACCGGCTCGACCAACGCCGATGTGGCCGCTGCGGCCCGGTCCGGCGCCGCCGAGGGTCTGGTGATCGTCGCCGAGCGGCAGACCGCGGGGCGTGGCCGGCTGGGCCGACAGTGGCAGTCGCCGCCGCGCGCCGGGCTGGCGCTGAGCGTCCTGCTGCGCCCGGCGGTGCCGGCGGCCCGCTGGGGCTGGCTGCCGCTGCTCGCCGGGGTCGCGCTCGCGGAGGCGGTGCGCCGGGTGGCCCGGCTCGACGCGTACCTGAAATGGCCCAACGACCTGCTGCTGCAGGGCGACCGCAAGACCGCCGGGATCCTCGCCGAGGGCGTCGGCGACGGTGCCGTGGTGGTCGGGATCGGGCTCAACACCACGCTGCGCGAGCACGAGCTGCCCCGCCCGGACGCGACGTCCCTCGCGCTCGCCGGGGCCGCCAGCGCCGACCGTGACCCGCTGCTGCGCGCCCTGTTGCGCGGCTTCGAGGAGGTGTACGGGCGGTGGCAGGCCGGCAACGACGCGGGCGTGCGCGAGGCGTACCTCTTCCACTGCGGGACGATCGGGCGGCGGGTGCGGGTGGAGCTGCCCGGTGGGGCCGCGCTGCACGGGGTCGCCACCGGCGTCGACACCGACGGCCGGCTGCAGGTCACCGACCCGCACGGGGCGGTGCACACGGTCGCCGCCGGCGACGTGGTGCACGTGCGCCCGGACCCCGGCGCAGACCCCCGCCCGGTGCCCGGCGCAGAGACGACCGGGTAGGCCAATGTCGGGCGCGCCGGGAAGGGTCTAGCCTCACGTCGACATTCGTGAACGAGGAGGTTGGCGTGGGGTTCCCGGAAAGCGTCCTGACCAAGGACGAGCAGGTGGTGCTGCACCTGCACCCCCACTGGAAGGCGCTGTTCCTGCCGGTGGTCTGGTTCGTCCTCACCGCCGCCGCGATCGTGACCTTCGCCCTGCTGGCGGGCGTCGGCACGGTCGGTGTGCTCATCGCGGCCGGGGTCGGCCTGGTGGTCGTGCTCGTGGTCACCGTGTGGCCGTGGATCAAGTGGAAGGCCACCCACTACGTCTTCACCAACGAGCGGGTGATCATGCGCAGCGGCGTGTTCTCGCGCAGCGGCCGGGACATCCCGCTGGGCCGGGTCAACGACGTGTCGTTCTCGCACTCGCTGTTCGAGCGGATGCTCGGCTGCGGGACGCTGACCATCGAGTCGGCCGGTGAGCGGGGCCAGATCCAGCTGAGCGACATCCCGCAGGTGGAGAAGACCCAGAGCATGCTCTACGAGCTGGTCGACGCCGACCGGCAGAAGCACACTTTCGGCGACGACGACCGGCAGGCCCTCGTCGACGAGATCAAGAACGACGCGGTGTCCTGAGCACCGCGCTCGCGCGTGCTTCGCTGGGCCGGCCCTTCGGACGCCGGCTCAGCGGGGCGGCTCAGCGGTGGCCCGCGGGGGACTCCAACTCGTTGAGGATCAGCTCGTCGTCGTCGTGCGAGTGCCGCGGGCCGGGCGCGACCGCGACGTCGGTCAGCGCGACCTCCAGGGCCTCGACCTCGGCCTCCAGTTCGGCGTCCGCGATCACCTGCGGGTCGTCGGACACCGGCGGATTGAACACGAACGTGCGGTACGCCCAGAAGCGGAACACCATCGCGATGCCGATGCCGAGCGCGCTGGCGATGTTGAAGGCCAGCCGGTCGGCGCTGTTGGTCTCGCTGAAGCCCAGCCCGTACTTCGCCACGGCCAGGACCGCGCTCTGGATCAGCAGGCCGATGCCGTTGAGCGCGAAGAACAGCGTGTACTCCCGCCGCATGCTCCTGCGGTCGCTGGCCCGGTAGGTCCACTGCCGGTTCAAGAAGTAGGACGCGGTCGTCGCGACCACCGCCGCGACGATCTTCGCCTTGAGCGGCCCGATCGACAGCAGCAGGTTGAGCACCGCGAAGTCGATGACGGTGTTGATGCCGCCGACCGCCAGGAACTTGAACAGCTCGGTGGCGAGCGAACGGTGCCGTTCTGGGACGAACCGGTCGCGGAGGTTCCTGGCTAGGCGCACCGTGCAACCTTACGGTAGGTCGCGAAGCATCGCCCCGGATACACCGCAGAGTGGGGGCCAGCTCACCCGCATCTTGACCACTGCGCAACCAGGTCGTTACCTGTCGACGAGTCTAGAGCGGATCAGGCCCGGATCATGCCTGCTCGGCGGTCTTGCGGAAAACAATGTTCCGGTACGACCAGAAGCGGAACAGCGTTCCGAACGCCATGCCGACCACGTTGGCCGAGATGTTGTCGGCGAGCTTGCCCCGGAAGAACGGCCAGACCGCGCCCAGCCCGTAGTGGCTCGCCCACAGGCAGGCCAGGCCGATGATCAGCCCGACCAGGTTGAACAGGAAGTACAGGCTGTACTCGCGGCGCAGGTTGGTCCGCTCGCGGTCGCGCCAGGTCCAGAACCGGTTGCCGATGAACGCGACCGTCGCGGCGATGACGGTGGAGATCGTCTTGGCCACCAGCGTCGGCGTGCCGCTGAACAGCAGCACGTTGAACACGGCCACGTCGACCACGAACGCCACGACCCCGACCGTGCCGAACTTGCCCAGCTCGCGGACCAGGTGCTCGAAGCGCGCGAACAGGCCGCGCAGGCCGCCCGGGCCCGACCCGGCCGTCACCGACTGCAGTTCCGTCACGTCGCAGAGGGTACGGCACCGGTGACACCAGCGGGCACTTCGGCCACAGACCGCACGGATTGCTCGTTGGTGCTCAGTTGACGAAAAGTTCACGCGTGATTCTGCGAACGGGTGCGAGATTCTCCTGGCCTTGTGCAGCTTTTCACAAGCTCTCCCACTACCCAGCCCCGGCGGCCGGTTTAGGCTGAGGGAAATAGCTGAACGTTTCCACGGCCGCTCGCAGCATCGCGCGCCGTGCTTTGCCGTGCGCACGCGCAGGTCATCGCCGACCACAAGGAGACACCGAACATGTCCGCACCGGTCACCGTCCCCGGTCTCGACCAGGCACCCACCCCCCATCACCGCCTCCTCGCCTGGGTTCGCGAGGTCGCCGAGCTCACCAGACCCGACCGCGTCGTCTGGTGTGACGGCTCCGAGGCCGAGTGGCGCCGCATCACCGACGAACTGGTCGACAAGCAGGTGCTGGTGCGGCTGCAGGCGAAGCCCAACTCGTTCTGGGCCCGCACCGACCCGTCGGACGTGGCCCGGGTCGAGGAGCGCACCTTCATCTGCTCCGCCGACGAGGCCGACGCCGGCCCGACGAACAACTGGATGGCCCCCGCCGAGATGAAGCGGGTCATGACCGAGCTGTACGACGGCTCGATGCGCGGCCGCACCATGTACGTGGTGCCGTTCTGCATGGGCCCGCTCACCGCCGAGGAGCCGATGTTCGGCGTCGAGGTCACCGACTCGCCGTACGTGGTCGCCTCCATGCGGATCATGACCCGGATGGGCGCCGACGTGCTGGACCGCATGGGCGCCGACGCGCCGTTCGTGCCGTGCCTGCACTCCATCGGCGCTCCGCTGGCCCCCGGGCAGGAGGACGTCGCCTGGCCGTGCAGCGACGTCAAGTACATCTCCCACTTCCCGGACACCCGCGAGATCTGGAGCTACGGGTCCGGCTACGGCGGCAACTCCCTGCTGGGCAAGAAGTGCTACTCGCTGCGCATCGCCAGCGTCATGGGCCGCGACGAGGGCTGGCTCGCCGAGCACATGCTGATCCTGAAGCTGACCGGGCCGAGCGGGCAGGTGAAGTACGTCGCGGCCGCGTTCCCCAGCGCCTGCGGCAAGACCAACCTCGCCATGCTGGAGCCCACCATCCCCGGCTGGAAGGTCGAGACGCTCGGCGACGACATCGCCTGGATGCGCTTCGGCGAGGACGGCCGCCTGTACGCGGTCAACCCCGAGTTCGGCCTGTTCGGCGTCGCGCCCGGCACCGACTGGACGACCAACCCCAACGCGATGCGGACCCTCGCCCAGGGCAACTCGATCTTCACCAACGTCGCGCTCACCGACGACGGCGACATCTGGTGGGAGGGCATGGGCGAGCCGCCCGCGCACCTCATCGACTGGAAGGGCCGCGACTGGACGCCGGCGTCCAGCGAGCCGTCGTCGCACCCGAACTCCCGCTTCTGCACCCCGATCGAGCAGTGCCCGATCCTCGCCGACGAGTACGCCGACCCGCGCGGTGTCCCGATCGACGCGATCCTCTTCGGCGGCCGCCGCAAGACCACGATCCCGCTGGTCACGGAGGCCCGCGACTGGGTGCACGGGGTGTACCTCGGCGCCACCCTGTCCAGCGAGACCACCGCCGCGGCGACCGGCCAGGTCGGCGTGGTCCGCCGCGACCCGATGGCCATGCTGCCCTTCATCGGCTACAACGCCGGCGACTACTTCGCGCACTGGATCGCGATGGGCAAGGGCGCCTCCTCCGGCGCCGCCCAGCTGCCGCGGATCTTCTACGTCAACTGGTTCCGCCGCGGCGACGACGGCCGCTTCCTGTGGCCCGGCTTCGGCGAGAACTCCCGCGTCCTGAAGTGGGTCGTCGAGCGCATCGAGGGCACCGCCGAGGCGGTCGACACCCCCATCGGCCGGGTGCCGGCGCCCGGCGCGCTCGACGTCTCCGGCCTGGACATCCCGGCCGAGGACCTGGAGCTCGCGTTGCGGGTCGACGCAGCCGAGTGGCGGGAGGAGATCCCCCAGGTGGTGGAGTGGTTCGAGCGGTTCGGCGACAAACTGCCCGGCGTGCTCTGGTCCGAGCTCGACGCGTTGAAGGCCCGCCTCGACGTCGCATAGTGGCTGGTCGGCGGCCGGTCTGTCGGCAGATCGGCCGCCCACGCACCCGCCGTTCAGCACTGTCCGGTGCACGGCTGACGGTGTCGCTTTGCCCGGTAGGTCGCTACTCTTCTCGACCGTGGGCCTGCGTGACGTGGTGTATTCGTTGTACGAGCAGCGTCTCGCCCGACGGCTGCACGGCAAACCTCAGCCGCGACACGTCGGGGTCATCGTCGACGGCAACCGGCGCTGGGCGCGCGAGATGGGCTACGTCGACCCCAACGACGGCCACCGCGTCGGCGCCGAGCGGATCAAGGAGCTCCTGCGCTGGTGCGACGGCGCCACGGTCGCGCACGTCACGCTGTGGCTGCTGTCGACCGACAACCTCTCCCGCCCCTCCGCCGAGCTCGACCCGCTCCTGCAGATCATCGAGAACCTCGCCGCCGAGCTCGCCGCCGAGGGCAACCCCTGGCAGCTGCGCATGGTCGGCGCCCTGGACCTGCTGCCCACCGCCAGCGCCCAGTCCCTGAAGGCCGCCGAGGAGCGCACCGTCAACCGCACCGGCGGCGCCCAGGTCAGCCTCGCCGTCGGCTACGGCGGCCGGCGCGAGATCGCCGACGCGGTCCGCTCGCTGCTGCACGAGCACGCCAAGGCCGGCACCTCCATCGAGGAGCTCGCCGAGATCCTCGACGTCGACCACATCTCCGACCACCTGTACACCCGCGGCCTGCCCGACCCCGACCTGGTCATCCGCACCAGCGGCGAGCAGCGGCTGTCGGGCTTCCTGCTCTGGCAGAGCGCCCACTCGGAGTTCTACTTCTGCGACGTGCACTGGCCCAGCTTCCGCAGGGTGGACTTCCTGCGCGCCCTGCGCTCGTACGCCAACCGCCAGCGCCGCTACGGGGCCTGAGCTGTACTTCCTCACCGGCGGCTGACGCCGCCGCGCCGGGGGGTTCCCACCCCGCACCCCCCATGCTCGCTGCGCTCGCACTGCCTGCGCCGGGGGCGCGGCAGCTTCCGCGCTAGCGCGGGCAATGGTGGTCGCCCGGTCCACCATGGTGATCCAAGTCGCCGCCCGGTCCAGTGTGGCGATCGAAGTCGCGTCCCGGTCGCCCGGACGACCACGACGCGACTTCGATCAACTGGACAAGATCATAAGTGGGCCGGCGTCGACAGCCACCCGGGCAACGGCCTGGTCAGCACCGTGAACGTTCGTGGCCGGAGCACAGGCCGCGATCAGGACCGGAGGCCGCGGTTCGAGGTGCGGGTCGTGCTCGGGTTCGGGGTTCGGGGTTGCTGTCGGCGGGGTGCGGGTTGCTGTCGGCGGGGTGTGGCGATCGCTGTTTGGGGTGGGCAGGCCGCGATCGAGGCCGGGAGGTCGCGGTTTGCAGTGTGGGGATCGTGATCGACGCCGTCAGGCGATCACTGTTTGGGCGGCTCGGATTGCGGTCGTAACCGGGTTGGTCGGCGGTGGGCGTCCGGTTCCGGATGAACGGCCGGGCGTGCCAGTCGGAGTGCTGGGCTGCCGCGATCGCTGTTGGAGCTGCGCGAGGCGTGATCGAGGCGCTGGAAGCCCCCCGGTCGAGGGGCGAGGCCGGCCGGTCGGTGGAGCGACGTCCGTCAGGGGGCCTGGTCGAGGAGCGCGCGCAGCAGGGCCGGGACGTCCTCGGGGCGGTCGACGTGGATGTCGGCCGCGTCGATCAGGGCGTGGCCGCTCTCCGCGTTCGCCACCGCCACCCGGACCCCCACGAAGTCGGGATCGGCCTCCTGGCGGGCCTTCAGCGCGTCGAACGCCCGCAGGTCGGCGACGTCGTCGCCGAAGTACCAGGCGCAGCTGTGGCCCTCGGTCTCCTCACGCAGGACACTGCCCTTGTCGCGCTGGCCGGGGGGCTTGAGCTCCAGGACCATGCGGCCCGCCTGCAGACGCAGGCCCAGCTCGCTGGCGCGCTCCTTGCCCCACTGCTCGACCTCGGGGGCGAGGTGCGGGGCGTTGCGGTAGTGCACGGCCACGGACAGCCGCTTGTACTCCACCCGAGTGCCTGCCGGCAGCTCGGCTCGGGCGCGGCCGGCCAGGTCGCTCATGACCTGCACGAAGGGCGCGGCGCTCGGGTCGGTCTCGACCAGGCCGCCGGGGCGCTGGACCTCCAGGCCGTAGAGGCCGAAGACCGCCACGTCGGGCAGGGCCGCGAAGCGCTGGCGCAGGAAGTCGGCGGGGCGCGCGGAGACGATGACCACCTTGCCGAGGCGGCGGTTGACCTCGGCGAGGATCTCGACGATGCCGGCGGCCGGCAGGACCGTCTCCGGGTCCTCCTGGATCGGGGCGAGGGTGCCGTCGAAGTCGAAGAAGAAGGCGCAGTGCCCGGCCCGCTCAGCGGTCAGCTTGAGGATGGCCGCGCGGGAGCGTGCAGTGTCTGGGGCCGCCATGTTCTCAGCGTACTGAACATTTTGCATTCCGTGTGGATGGCAGGGGCGTACCTCACAAGCGGGGCAATCGACGACTCGATCTAGTGGATTCCGCGCGCAGCGGTTAGCGTCTGTGCTGTGGCTTGGGGTTTTCCCGGCCATCCGAGGCCCGGACCGAGCGATCACTGTGAAGCCACGGGGCCAAGCACCCGACCCCGTGCGGGCGTCGGAGGACGCGAGTGCGGGCGGCGAGGTGCCCGTCCCCGGAGATCCCGTGACCGTTCGCCGCAGTCCCTCTGAGCCCACCCCCGCTCCGCGCAAACGCGCGACCAAGGCCGTCCAACCGGAGGACCCGCAGGCGGAGACCGCCGCGCCGGTCCGCCGCACCCGCAAGCGGGAGGCCGCCCCCGCGCGCCGCACGTTCGTGCTGGACACGTCGGTGCTGCTGGCCGACCCCGGCGCGTTCCTGCGCTTCGGGGAGCACGACGTGGTCCTGCCCCTGGTCGTCATCTCCGAATTGGAGGGCAAGCGGCACCACCCCGAGCTCGGCTACTTCGCGCGGCGTTCGCTGCGGTTCCTGGACGACCTGCGGGCCAAGCACGGCCGGCTCGACCAGCCGCTGCCGCTGACCGACGCGGGCGGCACCCTCTGGGTCGAGCTCAACCACGCCAACCAGAACGTGCTGCCGGCCGGCTTCCGGGCCGACACCGACGACGCCCGCATCCTCGCCGTGGCGCTCGCGCTGGCGGCCGAGGGCAAGGACGTCCTGCTGGTCACCAAGGACATGCCGCTGCGGGTCAAGGCCGGTTCGGTCGGCCTGGCCGCCGACGAGTACCAGCCCGGGCCGGCGACCAACCAGAGCTACACGGGCATGGTCGAACTGGGCGTGGCCGAGGACGAGGTGAAGCGCCTGTACGCGGGTGAGGCGCTCGACCTGGACGGCGCCGGCGACCTGCCGGTGCACACGGGGCTGGTCCTGACCTCGCAGAACGGCTCCGCGCTGGGCCGGGTCTGCGTGGACAAGTCGGTGCGGCTGGTGCGCGGCGACCGGGAGGCGTTCGGCGTGCGGGGCCGCTCCGCCGAGCAGCGCATCGCGCTGGACCTGCTGCTGGACGAGTCGATCGGCATCGTCTCGCTGGGCGGCCGGGCCGGCACGGGCAAGTCCGCGCTGGCCCTCTGCGCGGGCCTGGAGCAGGTCATGGAGCGGCGCAAGCACAAGAAGGTCATCGTCTTCCGCCCCCTGTACGCGGTCGGCGGCCAGGAACTGGGCTACCTGCCCGGCGACGCGGCGGAGAAGATGTCGCCCTGGGCGCAGGCGGTCTTCGACACCCTCGGCTCGCTGGTGCACGACAACGTGATGGAGGAGGTGGCGGCCCGGGGCATGCTCGAGGTCCTGCCGCTGACCCACATCCGCGGCCGCAGCCTGCACGACGCGTTCGTGATCGTCGACGAGGCGCAGTCGCTGGAGCGCGGCGTCCTGCTGACCGTGCTGTCGCGCATCGGCAGCAACTCGCGGGTCGTGCTGACCCACGACGTTGCTCAGCGTGACAACCTGCGGGTCGGCCGGCACGACGGCATCGCCGCGGTGATCGAGGCGCTCAAGGGTCATCCGATCTTCGCGCACGTGACCTTGACCCGGTCGGAGCGCTCACCGATCGCCGAAGTTGTCACAGACCTGCTGGAGGACCTCACGTTCGAGCGGTGACTTGAGGAAAAGAGTCCCAATTGTCACGTGATTAAGATCACAGAAGGTACCGTTTGGGTTCTCACCCACGAATGCACTAAGCGATGGTGGGGGACGAGCGCGTGACGCCGGCCAGCTTCCAAGCATCTCGGCATCAGGCGCTCACGGTGCGTCACCGGCCCGGACGGGGTGTCCGCTCAGCGCAGCGGATGCCCGTCCGGGCCGTGCACCGAGCCATGTCCCCGACGAATGGATACCTTCGTGATCCGGCTGTGGCAGCGGGTCGGCAAGGTCCGGGCACTCGCGGTTCTCGTACTGGTTGCGGGACTCGCCGGTGGTTACGTGATCGCCGACCGACAGACCCAGCACAACGCGACGGCAGAGCCGGTCAAGGCCGCCGACGCCGCTTCCCTCCCGCGGTCGGGCGCCAGCCCGTCCGCCGCGCCGGCCTCGTCCGACCAGGCGTCCGCGCAGACGAAGGCGCAGGACGCCGCGTCGGCCGCCGCCGCGCAGGCCAAGGCCGCCGAGGACGCCGCGCGCAAGAAGAAGGAAGAGGAGGCGAGCCGGTCCACCCGTTCCGCGGGCCCGCCGTCCTACCCCGCTCCGGCCTCGTGCGACGTGTACAAGGGTCACCGCAACACCGGTTGCGCCGAGCTGCTCGCCGCCGGGTTCGGCCTCGACCAGATGCCCTGCCTGGACAAGTTGTGGACGAAAGAGAGCGGGTGGAACCCGAAGGCCCACAACAACAGCAGCGGCGCGCACGGCATCCCGCAGGCGGTGCCCGGCAAGAAGATGGCCGCCTACGGGCCACTGTGGGAGACCGACGCCACAACGCAGATCAAGTGGGGCCTGAACGGCTACATCAAGCCCCGGTACAAGACGCCGTGCGCCGCGTGGGGTCATAGCCAGAGCACAGGGTGGTATTAGCCATGGACGTCGTGACCCTGTTGTGGCGCCGGGTCGGCAAGATCCGCGCCCTCGCCGTCCTCGCGCTGGTCGCCGCCCTCGCCGCCGGCGTGGTCGTCGCCACGTGGGACAGCGGCAAGAAGGTCGACCCGGTCAACACCGCCGCCGACGCCGCCCTGCCGCGGGCGACCGGCAGCGCGCCGGACCCCGGTGCCTCGGCGCAGCCCAGCACGGAAGCGGCCGCCCAGAGCAAGGCGCAGGACGCCGCGTCGGCCGCCGCCGCGCAGGCCAAGGCCGCCGAGGACGCCGCGCGCAAGAAGAAGGAAGAGGAGGCGAGCCGGTCCGTCACGCGCACCCTGGGCCCGCCGACCTACCCGATCCCCGCCGCGTGCGACATCTACAAGGGCAAGAACGACAACAAGTGGCGCGGCTGCGGGCTGCTGCACGTCGCCGGCTTCGGTATCGACCAGATGGGCCCCTGCCTGGAGAAGCTCTGGGACAAGGAGAGCCACTGGAACACCACGGCGAAGAACAAGAGCTCCGGGGCGTACGGCATCCCCCAGGCGCTGCCCGGCTCGAAGATGGCCTCGGTCGCCGGCGACTGGTCGTGGAACCCCGAGACCCAGATCAAGTGGGGCCTGAACTACATCAAGGGCCGCTACAAGACGCCGTGCGCCGCCTGGGCGCACAGCCAGTCCAGCGGCTGGTACTGACATATCCCGGCAAACCCGCCACCGCGTCGAGCACGGGTGGCGGGTTCGCCGCGGACCTGTTACCACAGTGGCGTGACTCTCGACGAGACCCGCCACACCGACCCCACGCGCTTCGGCACGGAGGCCTTCTACGCCTCCGTGGGCAGGGCCTTCGTCGCCATGTGCGCGTTCGTGCCGGTGCTGTTCGCGATCGAGTTCCTCGACCGGCTGACCGGTGAGCGGCTCGACCAGGACGGCGGCATCCGGCCGCACCACCTCGACGGGCTCGACGGCATCCTGTTCTCGCCGTTCCTGCACGCCGGCTTCGGGCACGTGCTGGCCAACAGCATCCCGCTGATCCTGCTCGGCACGTTCGTCCTCGCCGCCGGCACCACCCGCTTCCTGCTGACCACGGCCTTCATCGCGCTCGTCGCCGGGGTCGGGGTGTGGTTCATCGGCGACCCGGACACCGTGGTCGTCGGCGCCAGCGGGGTGATTTTCGGCTACCTCGGGGTGATCCTGATGCGGGGCGTCGTCGAGCGCAGCTGGTGGCACATCGCCGTCGGGGTGCTCATCGGGCTGCTGTACGGCTGGCAGCTCTTCGGCGTGCTCCCCGGCGAGGAGGGTGTCTCCTGGCAGGGGCACCTGTGCGGGTTCATCGGCGGGCTCGTCGCGGCGGTGCTGTTCCGCCGCCGGCGCCCGCGGCGCTCCGACGATCCTCTGGCCATCGGCACCGATGCCGCATAGCGTTCCCATATGAGGGAAGTCGATCTGGCCATCGTCGGCGCGGGACCGGCCGGCCTCTTCGGTGCGTACTACGCCGGCTTCCGGGGGCTCAGCACGGCGGTGATCGACGCCCTGCCGGAGCCCGGCGGGCAGGTCACGGCCATGTACCCGGAGAAAATGATCTTCGATGTGGCGGGCTTCCCGGGCATCCGCGGCCGGGACCTGGTGGCCAACCTGGTCGAGCAGGCCGCCCCGTTCCACCCGCAGTACCTGCTGGGCGTGCGCGCCGACGGGCTCGCCTACGACTGCGACCGGCCCGTGCTCACCCTCTCCGACGGCACCGTGGTGCGCTGCGGTGCCGTGCTCATCACCGGCGGCCTGGGCAGCTTCACGGCCCGCCCGCTGCCCGCCGCCGAAGGCTTCACCGGCACCGGCCTGGTCTTCTTCGTGCCGCACCTGGCCGACCTCGCCGGCCACGACGTCGTCATCGTCGGCGGCGGCGACTCCGCCTTCGACTGGGCCCTCGCCCTGCAGCCCGTCGCCAGGTCGGTGACCCTGGTGCACCGCCGGGAGAAGTTCCGCGCGCACGCCTCCACCGTCGCCCGCGTGCAGGCGCTGCCGATCGAGATCATCGTCAACGCCGAGGTCACCCGCATCCATGCCGGTGACGGGGCCGGCGACGGTGGCGCCCGGCGCTGCACCGGCGTCGAGGTCACCGTCCGCGGCGCCGGGCCGCGCACGCTGCCCGCGGACACGGTCGTGGCCGCCCTCGGCTTCACCGCCGACCTCGGCCCTCTCGCGGGCTGGGGCCTGGAGCTGGACAAGCGCCACATCAAGGTCGACTCGACCACCGCGACCAACCTGCCGCGGGTGTTCGCCGCCGGCGACATCAGCGAGTATCCGGGCAAGGTCCGGCTGATCGCGGTCGGGTTCGGCGAGGCCGCGACCGCCGTCAACAACGCCGCCGTGATCATCGACCCGGCCGCCCATCTCTTCCCCGGGCACTCCTCCGACAACGGATGAGCAACTCCTCAATAACTTGAGAGCACCGCCGATCTGAGATGCGTGGTGGGCGTCCGTCTCCAGGTGTTCGGGGTGGTCCTCCTCGGCCTGCTGGTCTCCGGCGGGGCGGGGCTGCTGATGCGCCGCGTCGAGCTGGACAACGCCGGGCAGGCCCTCGACCGGCGGGTCGCCGCGGCGCAGGAGTCGGTGGCGTCCACCGCCCAGCGCTACGTCGACGCGGTCCAGCTGATCGCCGGCAGCCTGGAGGCCCTGCCGGAGATCGACGCCGCGTCGTTCGCCACGGCCACCGCCCCGCTCGGCCGGCTGTGGCTGCCGGGTGCCGCCTCGATCGACTTCGTCGTCGCGGTGCCGGACCCGTCCGTCGCGGCCGCGCAGGCCGACTGGCGGGCCCGCGGCGCGACGGGGCTGACCCTGCGCCCCGGCGCCGGCGACACCAGGCACTACTTCACCGTGCTGCAGCGCCCGCTCACCGGCGACGCGGTCGACGACGCCGTCGGGCAGGACCTGACCTCGGCGCCGGCGGCGACCGCGGCGCTGGAGCGCGCGCAGCGCGTCGGCCTGCCCGCCATCTCCGACCCGTACGTGCTGCTGCGCGACGCGGGCCTGCCGGCGCAGCGGCAGCAGCAGGCGGTGGTGCTCCTGCAGCGGGTCCTCGCCCGCGACACCGGCGAGCTGCGCGGCTTCGTCGAGATGGCGGTGCGGATGCAGGACTTCTTCACCGACACGATGCTGCAGCCGTCCCGCGAGCTGCAGCACGTGACGCTGTCCGCGGTCGAGGACAACGCGTGGCGGCCCATGGCCCGCCTCGAACGGCGCGGCGCCGGCCCGGGCGACCTGCGCCGGACCGTCCTGGTGCAGGTCGCCGACCAGCAGTGGCAGCTGGCGGCCGGCACCGACGGCACGGCGCTGATCGGCGCCGACGGCCACCTCGACGAGGGCATGCTCTTCGGCGGGCTCGCGCTCACGCTCGTCACCGCGCTGCTCGTCTACACCCTCGCGACGTCGCGCCGCCGGGCCGAGGACCGGGTCGCCCAGGCCACCGCCGACCTGCGGCGCCAGGCGACCCTGCTGTCCGCGGTGATGAACACGATCGGCGACGGCGTGGTCGTCTTCGACGCCGGCGGCGCCGCCATGTGGGTCAACCCGACCGCCCGCGAGCTGCTCGGCCCCGACATCGACCGGCACCCGCCGGGGTGGTGGCCGCAGCTGCTGGAGGTGCACGAGGCCGGCGGCACCACCCCGTTCCCGCTGTACGACCTGGTCCGCCGGCACCAGGAGGCGCAGGCCGAGCTGGGGGTGCGCGGGCGCCGGCTCGACGTGCGGCTGCGCAACCTGGCCCGGCACGACGGCCCCGACGGCGCGGTCGCCGTCCTGCGCGACATCACCGAGCTGCACGACGCCGATGAGAAGGTCCGCGCCTCGGAGGAGCTGCTGCAGCTGCTGCTGGACGGCGCCCGCGACTACGCCATCTACATGCTCGACCGGCAGGGGCTGATCGTCAGCTGGTCGGCCAACGCGGAGCGGCTCAAGGGGTACCGCGCCGAGGAGGTCATCGGCCACTCGTACGCGAAGTTCTTCACCGCCGAGGACGCCGCCGCCGGCCTGCCGCAGCGCATCCTGGCCGAGGCGGCGCAGCGGGGCCGGGTCGAGATCGACGGCCCCCGGGTGCGCCGCGACGACAGCCGCTTCTGGGCGCACGGCCTGCTCACCGCCGTGCGCAACCCCGACGGCTCGGTCCGCGGCTTCGTCAAGGTCAGCCAGGACGTCAGCGACCGCAAGGCGGCCGAGCTGGCCGTCGAGCAGCTCAACGCCGAGCTGGAACTGCGCGTCGCGGAGCGCACCGCAGACCTGCGCGAGGCCAACGCCGAGCTGGAGTCCTTCTCCTACAGCGTCTCGCACGACCTGCGGGCGCCGCTGCGGGCCGTCGACGGCTTCGCCAAGATGCTCGCCCTGGACCACGGCGACGCGCTGGACGAGCAGGGGCGGCGGTACCTCGGCCGCATCCGCGCGGGCGCCCAGCACATGGGCGACCTGATCGACGGGCTGCTCGCCTTCTCCAGGCTGCAGCGGCAGGAGCTGGCCAGCCTGCGCGTGCACGTCGACCAGCTGGTCGCCGACGTGTGGGACGAGCTCAGCGTCGACCGCGGTACCCGCGACATCGTCCTCACCGTCGGGGACCTGCCCGACGCGCAGGGCGACCCGCGGCTGATCCGGCACGTCGTGGCCAACCTCGTCGGCAACGCGGTGAAGTACACCCGGGACGTGTCCCCGGCCCGCATCGAGGTCGGGCACCGGGTGACCGCCGGCGGCGAGGCCACCTACTTCGTCAAGGACAACGGCGCCGGCTTCGACATGCGCTACGCCGACAAGCTGTTCAAGGTGTTCCAGCGGCTGCACCGGGCCGAGGACTACGAGGGCACCGGCATCGGGCTGGCCCTCACGCACCGCATCGTGCAGCGGCACGGCGGCCAGATCTGGGCCGACGCGGCGCCCGGCGAGGGCGCCACCTTCTACTTCACCCTTCCGGCCTTCGAGCACACGGTACCGACGCTGTTGGAGGTGGGCGGGTGAAACCGCTGTCGCACAGGGTCCTGCTCGTCGAGGACAACCCCGACGACCTGGAGCTGGCCCGGCTCGCGTTCGAACGGGGCAGGTTCGCCCGCAGCGTCGACGTCGCCCGCGACGGCGCCGAGGCGCTGGACTACCTGTTCGGCCCCGGCGCGGCGGACCCGCCGCAGGTCGTGCTGCTCGACATCAAGCTGCCGCTGGTCGACGGCATCGACGTGCTGCGCCGGGTCAAGGCTGACCGGCGCACCAGGCACATCCCCGTCGTCATGCTCACCTCGTCGGCGCAGGACCGTGACCTGCATGCCTGCTACGAGCTCGGGGCCAACAGCTACATCGTCAAACCCGTCGACATGGAGCAGTTCATGTCCGCCGTCAACAGCATCGGCGGGTACTGGCTGGGCCTGAACCTGACCGACGCGCACTCATGAGGATCCTGCTGCTGGAGGACAGCCCGGACGACGCCGAGATGCTCGTCTTCGAGCTGCGGCGGGCCGGCTTCGCGCCCGAGTGGCGGCGGGTCGAGTCCGGCGAGGACTTCCAGGCCGCGCTCGACGACCCGGCGGGACGGCCCGAGGTGATCCTCGCCGACTACTCGCTGCCGCAGTTCAACGCCCTGGAGGCGCTGCACATGCTGCGCATCGGCGGGTACGACATCCCGGCCATCGTGGTCAGCGGCGCGATGAGCGAGGAGTCGTGCGTCGACGCGCTGCGCCACGGCGCGGTGGACTACCTGCTCAAGGACCGGCTCAGCCGGCTCGGCTCCGCCGTGCAGCACGCCCTGTCGCAGCAGCGCCTCGCCGCCGACCAGCGCCGCGCGGAGGAGACGTTCCGGGCCGCGTTCGACCACGCCCCGGTCGGCATGGCCGTCACCGACCTCGACGGCCGCGTGCTGCAGGTCAACCAGGAGCTGGCCCGCATGACCGGCCTGCAACCGGCGCAGCTGCTGCCCGACATGGTCGCCGAGGAGGACCGGGCGATCGTCGCGGACACGATGAAACGCCTGGTCGCCGGCGAGGCGGAGAAGGTCAGCAAGGAGCTGCGGCTGTGCCGCGCCGGCGGCGGCGCGCTGTGGGGGCAGTACTCGGCGTCGCTCATCGGCGGCTCCCGCAACGGCGCGCACCACGTCGTGCACCAGATCGCCGACGTCACCGACCGCCGCCGCGCCGAGGAGGCGCTGCAGCGGCAGGCGGCGAAGCTCGCCCGCACCAACAGCGACCTGCAGGAGCTCGACCGGCTCAAGAGCGAGTTCGTCGCCACCGTCTCCCACGAGCTGCGCACCCCGCTGACCAGCATCCGCGGGTACACCGAGATCCTCGCCGACGCGCACGCCAGCTCCCTCGGCGCGACCGAACGCAAGATCGTCGGCATCATCGACCGCAACGGCCGCCGGCTGCTCGACCTGATCGAGGACCTGCTCACGTTCTCCCGGATCGAGTCCGGCACGCTGACGCTGTCGGTCGGCCCGGTCAAGGTCAGGCACATCATCGACGCCGCGTACGAGGCCATCCGGCCGTCGGTGGAGACCGCCGGGCTCAACGTCACCCTGGACATCGACGAGCACATCCCGGTCGTGCAGGGCGACGGCGAGCAGCTCGAACGGGTCGTGCTCAACCTGCTGACCAACGCCGTCAAGTTCTCCGACCCCGGCGGCTCGATCACCGTCACCGGCCGGGAACGCGACGGCGAGGTCGTCGTGTGGGTCCGCGACACCGGGGTCGGCATCCCGGAGCACGAGCAGGGCCTGCTGTTCACCCGCTTCTTCCGCACCGCCGACGCCCAGAGGCGGGCCATCAAGGGCAGCGGGCTCGGCCTGGCGATCAGCAAGGCGATCGTCGAGGCGCACGGCGGCTGGATCGCCCTGGAGTCGGTCGAGGGCAACGGCACGACCGTCGGCTTCGGCCTGCCGACCCCGTGACCGTCAGATCCCCACGAACCTCGCCTGGGCCCGCATCTGGTGGGCGAAGAACTCGTCGCGGTGCTCCACGACCCTGTTGAGCTGCCCGAACAGCTCGAAGCTCACCAGCCCGAAGAGCGTCACCCAGGCCGACAGCGCGCGGGCGGTCACGGCGTCGGGCACGTCCGGCGCGATCACCGACCCGGCCCGGCGCACGTCCTGCGCCACCTTGTCCGGCAGCGTCTCCAACGGGTCGTGCCGGACCCGCCGCGCCACGGCCGCGTCCTGGATGACCGTGCCGAGCACGGTGACCGCCCTGGTGGCCGCGGCCACGGTGTCCTGCGGCGCCTGGTAGCCGGGGACCGGGCTGCCGTAGATCAGCGCGTACTCGTGCGGCCGCTGCAGTGCCCAGTCCCGCACCGCGTCGCAGACCGCCATCCAGCGCCCGGTGAGGTCGTCGCGGGCGACCGCGCCCTCCCGGTCCTCGACCGCCTGGCCCAGGGAGTTGTACGCGTCCAGGATCAGCGCCGTCAGCAGCTCGTCGCGGCTGGCGAAGTACCGGTAGATGGCCGAGGAGACGACGCCGAGGTCGCGGGCCACCGCGCGCAGCGACAGGTTCGCCCCGTCGGTGGCCAGGTGCCGGCGGGCGATGCGCTTGATCTCTTCGGTCATCTCCGCGCGGACGCGGGCCCGGATGTTGGTCGCCTTCATGCCGTACATGGTCGCATGCTCACAACAGAGAGCACTGCTCTTGCTTGTGCCAGCGACCCATGCTCTACTGAGAGAGCAGTGCTCTCGAAGTTCTCGTACTGGAGGCAGTCATGCAGGTCATCGTCGGCGCCGGCGCGGTCGGCACCATCATCGCCACCCGGCTCGCTGCGGACGGTGAGCCCGTCAAGATCGTCAGCCGCTCCGGCGGCGGGCCGGCGCACCCGCTGATCGAGCGGGTCGCCGCCGACGCCGCCGACGCGGCCGCGCTGCGCACGATCACGGCCGGCGCGAGCGTCATCTACAACTGCGTCAACCCGCAGTACCACGCCTGGCCCACCGACTGGCCGCCGATCAACCGGGCTCTGGTCGACGCCGCCGCGGCGAACGACGCGGTCCTCGCCATCACCGGCAACCTGTACGGGTACGGCCGCGTCGACCGCCCCATGACCGAGGACACGCCCCTCGCGGCCACCGGGCGCAAGGGCCGGGTCCGTGTCGCGATGTGGCAGGAGGCCCTGGCCGCGGGCATCCGCACCTTCGAGGCCCGCGCGTCGGACTACATCAGCCCCACCTCGTCGGTCATCGAGATGGCGCTGCCGGCGCTGCGGGCCGGGAAGACCGTATGGCTGCCCGGCGCCTTGGACGTGCCGCACAGCTACACGTACATCGGCGACGTCGCGCAGACCCTGATCACCCTCGCGACCGACGAGCGGGCGTGGGGGCGGGCGTGGCACGTGCCGTCGCCACCGCCGATGACGAGCCGGTCACTGCTGCGCACCGTCGCCCGCATCGCCGGCCTGCCCGCCCCGCGCCTGCGTTCCTACCCGCTGCCGGCCGTGTGGGCCGCCGGGCTCACCGACAGGTTCGCCAAGGAGTTCCGCGAGGTGCGCCACCAGCACGTCAAACCGTTCGTGCTGGACTCCTCGCGGGTCACCGCGACCTTCGGCCTGACCCACACGCCGGTCGACGAGGCCGTTCAGTCGGTGCTGGGCAGCGCGCCCTCCGCCTCGATGGCCAGCGGCGGCAGGGTGCCGTCGAAGTCGACCAGCGAGTAGGCGCGCAGCTTCTCCAGCCGGTGGAACGAGTCGATCACCCGGATCGTGCCCGAGCGGGAGCGCATCACGATCGACTGCGTCTCCGCGCCGCCCCGCCGGTAGCGGACGCCCTTGAGCAGGTCGCCGCTGGTCACGCCGGTCGCGCAGAAGAACATGTTGTCGCCGCTGACCAGGTCGTCGGTGTGCAGCACGCGATCGAGGTCGTGGCCGGCGGCGACGGCCTTCTCGCGCTCGGCGTCGTCCTGCGGCCACAGCTTCGCCTGGATCGCCCCGCCCATGCACTTCAGCGCCACGGCGGCGACGATGCCCTCCGGTGTACCGCCGATGCCCATGAGCACGTCGGTCTCCGAACCCTCACGGGCGGCGCTGATCGCCCCGGCGATGTCGCCGTCGGAGATGAACCGGATCCGTGCCCCGGTCCGCCGCACCTCCTGGATGAGCTGCTTGTGCCGGGGCCGGTCCAGGACGCAGACCGTGACCTCCGACACGCTGGAGCGCTTCGCCTGCGCGATGCGCCGCAGGTTCTCCTCCACGCCGGCGTTGATGTCGATCACGTCGGCGTAGTCCGGCCCGACGGCCAGCTTCTCCATGTAGAACACGGCACTCGGGTCGAACATCGCCCCGCGCTCGGCGACGGCCAGCACCGCGACCGCGTTGGGCATCCCCTTGCTCATCAGCGTGGTGCCGTCGACCGGGTCGACCGCCACGTCCACCTCCGGCCCGGTGCCGTCGCCGACCTGCTCGCCGTTGTACAGCATCGGCGCGTTGTCCTTCTCACCCTCGCCGATCACCACGACGCCCTGCATCGGCACCGAGTTGATCAGCAGGCGCATCGCGTCGACGGCCGCGCCGTCACCGCCGTTCTTGTCGCCCCGTCCGACCCACCGCCCGGCGGCCATCGCTGCGGCCTCCGTGACTCGTACCAGGTCGAGGGCCAGATTCCGGTCCATCTCACGACTCATGTGTGCTCTCCTCGCGCGGCGTTGCGTGGGCGGGCGGGCCACCTTCATCGTGGCAGGCGCCACAGCCCTGCGGTGCGCGCACCGGCCGGTTGTGGCATCTTCCATCGGATGGTTCACGATGGGAGGGTGGAAACCGCTGCTCCCGACGCTGCCGCACCCGCCTCCGAGCGCGCCGGCCGGCGCCCGCGCGACATGGCGCTGTCGATGCTGGTCCTGCTGGTGCCGGTGTTCCTGCTCGTGGGCTTCTACCGCTACCTCGGCCACGAGGACCCGCCTGCCGTCGACACGACCGAGGTGTACGGCTCGGTCGGGCGCGCCGGCCAGTTCACCCCGCTCAAGCCGACCGACCTGCCGCAGGGCTGGCGGATCGCCTCCGCCACCTTCACCGACGGCGTCCTGCGCATCGGCGTGACCGCCCCCTCCGACGGCGCGATGCAACTCGTCGAGAGCGCCCAGCCCGCCGCCACCCTGGTCCCGTCGATCATCGGCGCCGGCGGCAAGGCGGGTGACCCGGTCTCGATCAACGGCACCGACTGGCAGCGGCACAATGACGGCCGCCCCGGCGAGCGCGCCCTGATCCAGACCACCGGCGGCCGCACCGTCATCATCTTCGGCCGCGCCACCGACTCGCAGTTGCAGCGCCTGGCCGCGTCCCTGCGCTGACCCGGGCCGCCCTCGCGGGCGTCGCGTTGCCGGTGTGCGGTGCGCGGCCGGGCCGCCGCGGGTCAGCCGCGGTCGGCGGTGAGGCGGGCGCGGGCGTTGTCGAGCCAGCGCTGGCAGATGACGGCGAGCTCCTCGCCGCGCTCCCACAGGGCGAGGGACTCCTCGAGCGTGGTGCCGCCCGACTCGAGCTTCTCCACGACCGTGGCAAGCTCGGCTCGGGCCTGCTCGTAGGACAGGTCGGTCACGAGGTCTCCTTCGTCAGGAAGAGCACCGAGTCGGTGCGCCGGTAGCCGACGCGGGCGTAGACGCGCTCCTGGGCGTCGCCGGCCGGGGTCAGGTAGACGAGGCCGGCGCCGGCGGCGCGGGCGGCCCGGGTCAGGTGCAGGGTGATGGCGCCGCCGACGCCGCAGCGCTCGAACTTCGGGCGCACCGCGATGCCGGCGACCTCGCTGATGCCGTCCCTGACCGCAACGGCGGCACCACCGCCGGCGGGCTCGCCGTCGGTGGTGCGGGCGAACAGGTGGATGTTGCCGCTCGCGCGGGCCTTGGCGACGTGCTCGGCGGACGGCGGCGGCTCGCCGAACGCCTCGTGCTGCGCGGCGACCATGTCGCGGAACTCGTCCTCGGTGGCGGGGGTGACCAGCTCGATGCCGTCCGGCAGCGGCTGGTTGACCTCGGCGCCGGGCGGGCACTCCATCAGCGGCAGGCGGTCGGTGACGGTGAAGCCGGCGGCGACGAGCGCGGGCTCGACGAGCGGGGCCAGGCCGGGCAGGTACTCCAGCCGCGGCGTCCGCGACCGGCTGGTGAACGCCTCCTCCAGCGCGGCGATGTCCTGCGGGGTCGGGTCAGCGCCGGCGGCGGGGATCGCGTAGTTGATGTAGACCAGCGGGTCGTGGGCGCTGATGGTCACCGTGAACGGGCCCGCCCGCACCACCTCCCGGCCACGGACGGCGCTGGCGAGCATGTAGTCCTGGATGCGCTGGGACACGTCACTCCTGTGAGACGTCGGCGGCCCGCTTGGGCGCGGCCCGCTTGGGCGCGGCCCGCTTCGGGCCGGTGGTGGCGGCTGTACCGGCGGCGGGCCGCCCTGCGGCTGTTCCGGGAGCGGCGGCCTGCTCCGCGACGGCTGGAGCGGTGGCGCCCTGAGCGGCCGGGCCGCCTGGGCCTCCCGCGGCCGGGCCCTCTGCGTCCCCGGCGGCCGGGTCGGCAGCGGTCGCGGCCAACTCGCCCTCCGCCAGCCGGATCCGCAGCGCCTCGCCAGGGGACACGTCGGCGGCGGCGCGGACCACGGCGCCGTCGGCGCGCTGGACGATCGCGTACCCGCGCTGCAACGTCGCCGCGGGCGACAGTGTCCGCAGCCGGGCGAGGGTGTGCGCGAGCTCGGTGCCGGCGCGGTCGAGGCGGTGGCTCAGGTTGCGCGCGGCCCGGTCGCGCAGCTGGGTCACGTCCGCCGCCCGCTGCTCGATCATGCTCAGCGGCCGGGCGATCGACGGGCGGGACCGGATCGCGTCGAGGCGCTGCTGCTCGCGGTCGAGCCGGGTGAGCAGCGCCCGGTCGAGGCGCTGCCGGGCCTGCCCGATGAGGCGGAACTCGTCGGCGAGGTCGGGCACGATCCGCTTCGCCGCGTCGGTGGGCGTCGAGGCGCGGACGTCGGCGACGAAGTCGACCAGCGGCACGTCGGTCTCGTGCCCGACAGCGGACACGACCGGGGTCCGGCACGCGAACACGGCCCGGCACAGCGCCTCGTCGGAGAACGGCAGCAGGTCCTCGGTCGAGCCGCCGCCGCGGGCCAGGACGATGACGTCGACCGTCTCGTCGCGGTCGAGGACGGCGAGCGCGTCGATGATCTGCGGCACCGCCGACGTGCCCTGCACGGCGACGTTGACGACCCGGAACTCGACGGCCGGCCAGCGGCGCCGGGCATTGGTCAGCACGTCGCGCTCGGCGGCGCTGGCCCGGCCGGTGATCAGGCCCACCTTGGCGGGCAGGAACGGCAGCCGCCGCTTGCGGGCCCGGTCGAACAGGCCCTCGGCGGCGAGGAGCTTCTTGAGTTGCTCGAGCCGGGCGAGCAGCTCGCCGAGGCCGACCTGGCGGATCTCGTCGGCGCGCAGGCTCAGCGAGCCGCGGGCGGCGTAGAACTCGGGCCTGGCGTGCACGACGATCCGGGCGCCGTCGCTGAGCCCGGGCGCGCCGAGGTCGACGACGTCGCGGTTGGTGGTGACGGTGAGGCTCAGGTCCGCGGACGGGTCGCGCAGCGTCAGGAACACGGTGTTGGTGCCCGGCCGGCGGGTGATCTGCGCGACCTGGCCGTCGACCCAGATCCAGCCGAGCCGGCCGATCCAGGCGCCGATCTTCTGCGACACCACCCGCACCGGCCACGGCGCGTCTGCGGAAGAGACCGCGGCAGCCCCGGCGGCGCCCGGCGAGGCGGCGGCGGCCGAGGACGGTCCGGGCGTGGTCATCCAGACACCCTAGCCGCGCAGGTACGTCAGCACCGCCCGCACCCGGCGGTGGTCATCCTCGTCCGGGGGCAGGTCGAGCTTCGCCAGCAGACTGTTGATGTGCTTGGACACCGCGGCCTCCGACACCACCAGGGCCCGGGCGATCGCCGCGTTGGAGCGGCCCTCGGCCATGAGCGCCAGGACGTCGCGCTCCCGTGGCGTCAGCCGCTGCAGGGGATCCCGGCGGCGGCCCAGCAGCTGCATCACGACCTCCGGGTCCACGACGGTGTGCCCGGCCGCGACCCGGTCGACGGCATCCACGAACTCCGTCACGTCACCGATGCGGTCCTTCAGCAGGTACCCGACGTAACCGTTGCGGCCGGAGTCCAGCAGCTCGGCGGCGTACGTCTGCTCCACGTACTGGCTCAGCACCAGCACCGGCAGCAGAGGGTGCTCCGCCCGCAGGGTGATCGCCGCCTGCAGCCCCTCGTCGGTGAATGCGGGCGGCATCCGCACGTCGGTCACCACCAGGTCGGGGCGCGCCGAGCGGACCGCCGCGACGAGCTCGTCCGCGGTGCCGACGGCCGCGACGACCTCATGGCCGAAGCGGCGCAGCAGGCCCGCGATCCCCTCCCGGATCAGGATTCCGTCCTCGGCGATCACGACCCGCACGGCAGCTCCACGTGGACCACCGTAGGCCCTCCGTGCGGGCTGGCGAGCGCGACGGTCCCACCGACGGCGGCGACCCGGTCGACGAGGCCGGCCAGGCCGGTGCCGCGGGCCGGGTCGGCGCCGCCCCGCCCGTCGTCGCGGATCTGCACGGTGAGCCGGTCGAACGCGACCGACGCGACGACCCTGGCCCGGCTCGCACCGCTGTGCTTGGCGACGTTCGCCAGGGCCTCCACCACGACGAAGTACGCGGTCACCTCCACCGCCCCGGGCAGCCGCGCCGGCAGGGCGATGTCGATGTCGACGGGCAGCGGCGCGCGGTCGGAGACCTCCCGGACGGCCGCCGCGAGTCCCCGGTCCGTGAGAATTTTCGGGTGTACGCCCCGGATCAGCTCACGCAGCTCCGCGAGCGCCTCCTTCGCGAGGTCGTGAGCACGGCGTACCGGATCGGCGGCGGGCGAACCGTCCGGCAGCTCCAGGCGGGCCAGGCCCAGCTGCATGCTCAGCGCCACGAGCCGCTGCTGCGCGCCGTCGTGCAGGTCGCGCTCGATGCGGCGGCGCTCGACCTCGAACGCGTCGACGAGCCGCGCCCGGGACCGGGTCAGCTCGACCAGCTGCGGGTCCTGCTCGGCGCGCGGCGCCAGGATCGAGCGGGTCATCGCCGCGCGGGCCGCCGCCCAGGCCGTCACCGGGTACAGCGCGACCACGCCGAGCACGAGCCCGGCGGCGCTGCCGGCCATCGTGATGTACAGCGGCTCGTCGCTGATGTAGACCGGCCCGCACAGCAGCGCGGTCACCGTCCAGGTGGCGCCGCCGAACACGATCAGGTCCAGCCAGGTCAGGATCGACGTGAGCACGATCGTGTACCCCAGCTCCCGCCAGGTCGCCTGCTCCCGCAGCCGGGTCCCGACCCACGCCTTCAGGCCCGGCTTGGCGACGGGACGGTGCTGGTCCGGCAGCGCGACGGTGTCGACCAGGCGCAGCCGCCACCGCTCGATCCGCGCGACCGCGATCCCGGACAGCGCGAACGCCAGCAGCGCCGCCAGGCCGACCACGGCCAGCGTCAGGGCCACGCCGAACAGCATCAGCGCCACCAGCGCCGCGCCGGTGGCGATGCCCAGGACGGCGCCGCTGCCCAGGTACAGCAGCGACCGCCACGGCCACGACGAGGTCAGGAACTTCGCCGGTGGCAGCGTCAGCGACTCCAACGCGGATCGGACCTGCACGCCGGTGAGGCTACCGCCACCGCGGCCCGGGGACGGTAAGGCTGGCGTTACCTCCGACTGTCCCCGCAGCGCGACTGTGCCGGCGCCCGCGGACCGGTTGGCTCAGTGGGGTGACGACGACATTGCACACCCGCCAGGCCGTCGAGCTGCACGGGGTCACCCGCCGGTTCGGCACCGGCGAGCAGGCCGTGACCGCCCTCGACCGCATCTGCGTCGGCTTCGCCCCGGCCAGCTTCACCGCCGTGATGGGCCCGTCCGGCTCCGGCAAGTCGACCCTGCTGCACTGCGCGGCCGGCCTCGACCGGGTCAGCGAGGGCCGCGTCCTTGTCGACGGCGTCGAGCTCGGCCCGCTGCGGGAGAAGGCCCGCACGCGGCTGCGGCGCGACCGGATCGGCTTCGTGTTCCAGGCGTTCAACCTGGTCGGGGCGCTGACCGCGGCGCAGAACGTGGAGCTGCCGCTGCGCCTGGCCGGCCGGCGCGCCGCGCCCGGGCAGGTCGAGGCGATGCTCGCCGAGGTCGGCCTCGCCGGCCGGGCCGGGCACCGGCCGGGCGAGCTGTCCGGCGGCCAGCAGCAGCGGGTCGCGATCGCCCGCGCCCTCGCCACCCGGCCCGTCGTCGTGTTCGCCGACGAGCCGACCGGCGCCCTGGACGCGACCGCGTCGCGGGAGGTGCTGCGGCTGCTGCGGGCCGCCGTCGACCGGCACGCCCAGACCGTCGTCATGGTCACCCACGACCCGCTCGCCGCGGCGTACGCCGACCGGGTGCTCTTCCTGGCCGACGGCGCGATCGTCGAGGACCTGCCCGAGCCGCGCGGCGCCGAGCAGATCGCGACCCGGATGGCGGCGCTGTCATGACCGGCCCGCAGCGGAGCGAGGAGCCGGACATCATGGGCGCAGTTCTTCGGTCAGGCCGGCGCCGGAGCGCAGCGGAGGTGACGGCATGACCCTCGCATCGATCCGGCACCGGTGGGCCGGGTTCCTCGGCACGTTCGTGGCGCTGCTGCTCGGCGTCGCCGTCATCTCCGGCAGCCTCACCCTGTGGGCCGCCGCCCAGCCGCGCGTCCCCGACCACCTCGCGGCCGCCGACGCCGTGGTCGCGTCGCCGAGGTTCGAGCCCCGCGACGGTGGTTTCCCGGTGTACCGGCCGTGGTCGCCGGACGAGCTCGACACGCTCGTGCGCCGGCTGTCGGCCACGCCCGGCGTGCTGTCCGCGGTGCCCGTCCGCACGTTCTACGCGCAGCGGCTGGTCGGTGGCGAGCCGGTCGGTGACCCCTCCGGCGCCGTCCACGTTGGGCAGTCGTGGTCGTCGGCCGGGCTCGGGGGGTACACCATCCGCGGCGGCAATCCACCGGCCGCCTCCGGCGAGGTCGTCGTGCCCGTCGCGGCGGGCGTGCCGGTCGGGTCCACGCTGCCCGTGCTCACCGCCGCCGGCCCCGTGACCTGGACCGTCACCGGGGTGAGCGACGGGCCGGGCCTCTACGTCGACGACGCCACCGCGGTCGCCCTGGCGGATGGTGTACGGGTGATGGGCGTGCGCCTCGCTCCGGGCGCCTCGGCCGCGCTCGACGCAGGGGCGCTGGGCACCGTCCTGACCGGTGACGCGCGTTCGGCGGTGGAGTGGGAGCGGGACACCCGGACCCGGTGGATCGGGGCGCAGCTCATCATCGCCACCGTCTTCGTCGGCGGGTTCGTCGCCGTGTTCGTGGTGTCCTCGACGTGCGCGTTCGCCGTCGCGTCCCGCCGCCGCGAGCTCGCCCTGCTGCGCGCCGTCGGCGCCACCCCCGGGCAGGTCCGGCGGCTGCTGCTGACCGAGATCGTCCTGGTCGCCCTGGTCGCCGGGGTGCCCGGCGCGCTGCTCGGCGCGCTCACCGCGCCGCTGCTGGCCGGCCCGTTCGTGGCCGTCGGGCTGGAGCCGGCCGGGTTCACCGTCGGCCTGTCCTGGTGGGCGCTCGGCGGCTCGGTCCTCGCCGGGCTCGTCGTCGGCGCCGCCGGGGTGTGGCTGTCCGCGCGCCGCGCCGGCCGGGTGTCCCCGCTGGACGCGCTGCGCGACGCGGCCGTGGAGCAGCGCCCGATGACCCGCACCCGCTGGGTGACCGGCGTGCTCGCCGCCCTCGGCGGTGGCGGCCTCGCGCTGCTGCTGCCCGGCGCTACCGCCCAGGACAAGCCCACGATCGTGCTGCTGTCGGCGATGACGCTGCTGGTCGCCGCCGCGCTGCTCGCCCCGGTCCTCGTCGTGCCACTCGTACGGCTGCTGCCGGCCGGCCGGGGCGCCACCGGCGTCCTGGTGCGCGGCGCGGCGGCGGTCGCCGCGCGGCGGCTGGCCTCCGTCGCGGCGCCGGTGCTCGCCGCGGTCGGCTTCGCGGTGCTGCTGGTCGGCACGTTCCAGACCGCCTCGGAGGCCGTCGACATCGAGGACGCGGCGGCCATCCCGGCCACCACGGTCGCGGCCGGCTCCTCCGCCGTGCCGGGCCTGTCGGAGGCCGCCGTGCGCCTGCAGCCGGGCGCGTCGTCGCTGCCCACCGTCGTGTACCTGCCGTCCGGCGAGCCCGTTTCCGCGGTCGGCACCGGCACGGCGTTCACGGCCCCGCCGGCGCTGGGTCTGCGCGCCGGCCAGGAGGTGCCGCTGCGGTTCGCCGACGGCACGGTACACATGCTGACGGTTTCGGCGGTTTCATCACCTTTGTCGGCGATGGAGCTGCCCCGGGACCTGGTCCGCCGGCACGACCCCAATGCCCTGACCCCGGTCGTGCACCTGTCGGGGCCGTTCGTGCCGTCGCCGGGCGCCACCGCGATGACCGCCCGCGCGTATGTCGAACGCGAGGCATCCGCCGAGAACGACCTGATCGACCTGTTCCTGGCGGTGCTGCTCGGGATCTCCGTCGGCTACACGGCCCTCGCGGTGGCCAACACGGTGCTCATGGCCACCCACGCCCGGCGGCAGGAGCTCGTCACCCTGCACCGCACCGGCGCGACGGCCGGCCAGACCATACGCGTCGTGGTCGTCGAGTCACTCCTCGCCGTCGTGCTCGGCGTGGCCCTGGGCCTCGCCGTGGCCGTGCCGGCGCTGTTCGAGGCCCGGGCCGGGCTGCAGGACGAGATCGGCGCGCCTGTGACCCTCGTCATGCCGTGGGCGACCCTGGCCGCGGTGGCGGGCGGCTGCGCGCTGCTCGCGGCCTGCGCCGGCACGCTGCCGTTTCTGCGGCGGGGGATGTTGTCGGTGGGGGCACGTACCATGGCGGGGTGACTGGTTCGAAGCGCGTCCTGCTCGCCAAGCCCCGCGGCTACTGCGCCGGTGTCGACCGTGCCGTCCAGACGGTCGAGGAGGCGCTGAAGCTCTACGGCGCGCCGATCTATGTCCGCAAGGAGATCGTGCACAACAAGCACGTCGTCGGCACGCTGCAGGCCAAGGGTGCCATCTTCGTGGAGGAGAACGAGGAGGTGCCCGAGGGTGCCACCGTCGTCTTCTCCGCCCACGGCGTCGCCCCCGAGGTCCACGAGCAGGCCGCCGCCCGCTCGCTCAAGGCCATCGACGCGACCTGCCCGCTGGTCACCAAGGTCCACCAGGAGGCCCGCCGGTTCGCCGCCGAGGACTACGACATCCTGCTCATCGGTCACGAGGGGCACGAGGAGGTCATCGGCACGGCCGGCGAGGCCCCGGCCCACATCCAGCTGGTCGACGGCCCCGACGGCGTCGACAAGGTCACCGTCCGCGACCCGTCCAAGGTGGTCTGGCTCTCCCAGACCACGCTCTCGGTCGACGAGACCCTGGAGACCGTCGCCCGGCTCAAGACCAAGCTGCCCCTGCTGATGTCCCCGCCCAGCGACGACATCTGCTACGCCACGTCCAACCGGCAGGACGCCGTCAAGGCCATGGCCCCCAGCTGCGACGTCGTCCTCGTCGTCGGCTCGCAGAACTCGTCCAACTCGCAGCGCCTCCGCGAGGTCGCCGTCGACGCGGGCGCCCGCGCCGGCTACCTCATCGACTACGCCACCGAGATCCAGGACGAGTGGCTCGCCGGCGCCACCACCGTCGGCGTCACCTCCGGCGCCTCGGTCCCCGAGGAGCTGGTCATGGAGGTCCTCGACCACCTGGCCGCCCGCGACTTCACCGACGTTGCCGAGATCACCACGGCCCAGGAGAAGCTGGTCTTCTCCCTGCCGCAGGAGCTCAAGCGCGACATGAAGGCCAGCGCCGCCGCCCGCGCCGCCGAGGTCGCCAAGTCGCTGTCGTAGCGGCCTGTTTTCGCTCTTCGTTCTTCGCTTTTTTGGTGGCTGTGACCGGTCGCGCTCCGGCCTGCGGCTGGCCGGCCGACGGTCTTCGGCTGGCCGCCGCCTTACGCCGGGTCTTCAGCGCGCGGTCGCGATGACGCTGACCGGCGGGTCGCCGTGCGTGTAGAGGGTGTCCACGACCAGCTTCAGCCCCGGGTTGGCCCTGACCCGGTCGTATGCCCGCAGCTTGATCCGGTCCCGGTCGAAGTCGATGCGCTCCCTGTCTTTCGGCTGGTAGCGCACCCAGGTCTCCTCCCCGATCATCGGCCCCGCCGTCCCCCGCAGCTTCACCCTGATCGAAGCCAGAAACGGCGCCGCCCCGTCGGGAAACACGTGCACCCCGACGGTGTAACTCGCCGCCCGCGTCTGCCCGTGCTGGTCGACACTCTGCAGACCGAAGTCGACGTGGGCGATCTCCCCGCGAGCGGTGACCGCGTTGGCGCCGGGTTTCCGGCCGAATCCGAACATGCCCGGGACGCTAACCCCTCACCCCACCCTCCCGCGATCATGTGCCCGACACTGCCGCCCGCCCGCCCGTTCAGACGGCCAGCACCCGATCGCCGCAACCGCCGCCCTGCTGCCGGCCGGTCCCATACGACATCGGCGACGGACGCCAGCCTCGCCGTCGCCGATGTCGTGCGGCTGCTGAAGCCCGAGGAGGGCACGTGCCGCGCCCAGCGCAACCCGGCCAGCCTGTTGGCCGTCCTGCCAGCCGCAGGTGGTACGCGTGAACAGCGCTGCTGCGGAGCGCTTCGCTTGTTCGGCGCCTTCGGCGGGGACGGTTCCGCCAACCCGGTGGATTGGTGACGTCAGCACGACAGGGATCCACCGGGTTGCAGGGATCCACCAGGTTGTTCCGCCTCGCCGGGCCGCCTCGCCGGGCCGCCTCGCCGGGCCGCGTCGCCGGGCCGCGTCGCCGGGGGTGATACTGCCGGGTGTCGGGTTGGAGGAGGTGGTGTGGTGCGGGTGGTGCAG